>NZ_BAAACY010000171.1:0-38997 GCF_039521925.1 Virgibacillus salarius
AATAGCTACTAGAGGAAGCGTAAATCGGAGCATTTAGTGATAAGGACTGAGCGAATTTTGCTCAGTTTTTCTTATTAAAAGGGCAGTGTAATAACAAAAGTCTGTTCATAAACATTATTGTATGGATTTATCTAAATTTATATAGGAAGCATATCCGAATAAAACTGTTCATATAGATAATTAAGACATATAATCATATGCCGTGGATATGCTGAAAGGAGGAAGAGAATTGTCTAAGGATCGACCGGTTTTCAGTTTTGAGCTGAATGAAACGCTCTATTTTGAAAAAGGACAGGAAGTTAATGAAATGAGAGGAGTTTCGCTAGAGCCGGATATTTCCATACATTCATTTAATGAGTATATTTCCATAAGAGGTGTAATTGAGCTTAAAGGAGATTATCAAAAAACCATTCAGGAGGCAGAAGAATCGATTGAAACAGAAAACTTGCAATCGAAACGATATGTAGAGGTGGTTGAAGATTTAGATGAAGATATAGCAGCTTTTTCACACCGTTTTCCTGTGGAAATTTCTGTGCCGGCAAACAGAGTTGCAGATTTAAACGACGTAAGTGTCTTTATTCAAACTTTTGATTATGAACTTCCTAACCCGTCATTGTTCCGCTTGTATTCAACAATTGAAATACACGGTGTCAATGAAAGTGAACAAGTTGAGGAGACAGTTACAGAAAGGGATGCATACACTTCTGACTGGGGAAATGATGCGGAGAATAATGAAGAGGCAGATAGTTTTCAATTCGAAATCAAAGACCCTGAAGAAAATGAATCCATCAATGATCATTTGGCACCACCCGATTTACCGATACTTTCTGCTGAACGAGAGGAATCAGAACAAGTGGTGGAAGATAGAGAAGAAGAGTCACAAGAAGTAGAAATAGAAGCTTCGATAGAACAGAAGACAAATGATACGGAAAAAGCAGGGCAGGAAGAGGATGACAGGTGGAAATATAAAGAATCAAAATCATTAGCAGAATTCTTTGGAACTGACTCACCTGAAGAATCCTCCTCCCATGATGAAGAGGTGGAAGTGGATGATACATCAGATGATTGGCTGGAATCATCGCACACTCCCGAAATTCATGAAAGCTCTGATAATCGTGATACAACAGATCAAGTACAAGATGTTGGCTACTTATCTGATATGTTTAGGGAATCTGATGTGGATCAATTTGCTCGTATGAGACTCTGTATTGTTCAAGAGAAGGATACGATAGATTCTATTGCAGAACGTTATCAAATTTCGGCGTTACAATTAATAAAACAAAACCAGTTAGATGATGACTATGATGTGACAGAAGGTCAGTTATTATATATTCCATATAAGAAAAAATAAATGCTGCCCCTTGCGATTAAGTCAAGGGGTTTTCCAGTATTAGGTGGTGAACGAAAAAGTGGATGACTTAAAGGCTGTGCTACATGCCTATTCGGTGCAACCTTTTTACATAGAAAATGAAACTGAAAAATTATATAAGGTACAAGATGGCCAGCAACAGTTTGCGTTAAAGCAAAGTCAGCTTTCACCTGATGATATGGCTATGTGGGAGAACGTATATCAGGAGGCATATACGCAAAACCTTCATACGATTCTTCCTGTTTTTTTAACAAGAGAAGGGAATATTTATGAAATCTATGAAGGAACGGTTTATTATTTATCTCCTTGGAGAGGGAATGCCCTTTCATCTTTTGATAAATATACGATAGGAAACTTTTATCGTCATCTTGGTCATATACATGTGAAGACAAAGAGAACTCGAACTGTAGACACAGATTCATTCGTACAGAACTTTCGGGGGTATCAGAAGCAATGTGAAGCACTTCAAAAGAAATTGTTGTTTTTTGTGGAACAATTTGAAGCTAAACACTATATGTCTCCCTTTGAACTTCTCGTTTGTACACATTTTCGTGACATCGATTTTAGTTTACAAGAATCCAATCGAAGAATTGACCAGTTGATAAATGAGCAGGAGCAGCAAGAACAGTGGAATTATAGCTTGTGTCATGGTAATTTGAATTCCTCACATGTTATCGTATCACCGGAGCAGATGTATCTTATAAATTGGGATAAGGCGCGATACGAATATGCCCCATTCGATTTATCCCAATTCTATAAATCTGAAACGGTGCATTATGATGCTCCTGTTGACCTTTTCTTAGATGAATTTGATAGCTATATGAATGAAAATAAACTAACGAATAAAGAACTATATATGTTAATTATACAGGTTCTCGACCCTGCTCCATATATACAGTTAGTAGAAGAGCATGATCAATCATCAAAAACAATGATTGATCAAATTATACCATTACAACACATATTTAGAAGAATACTATTTGGTCTACGCTTGTCAGCATATGTGGAAAAAGAATACGATACCCTTGATTTGGACGATTTAGAAAGCTAAATCCATTCCAAATAAAAGGCGATAAATATACCTACGATTAAGCCTAATAAAAATACATCAAAGGTTGTAGGGAAGAACAATGTACGTATTAATTGGAAAATTAATATTGGCAAGGTAACTCTTTCGATAACAATAATACAGGTTCTAGCCCATGGAGGGAGTCGATAACGGTAATATCGTGCCACCGTTTTCACCTCGCTTTCGAAACGCTAAGTTTTTTTGTGATTGTTCTATATACTATGTATAGATATCATGTATTTGTGCAAAACTGGTAAAAATAGTTGACGAAATGACTTATACTATATAAAATAAAGCTATTACTTGAAAATGCGCTGAATGGGAAGAGTACAAGATAATTGCCAAAGAAGAGAGGGAAATCAGTGGCTGAAAATTTCCTTGGTAAGATTATGTTGGAAGGTCGCCCGTGATGCAGCTTCTTTGAACACATGCTAAAAAGCATAAGTAGAAGAAGCCGGTAACCGTTTAGTTACCGTTATCAATGAATGAAGTGTGCACAGCTCCAATGGAGCGTGTAAACAAAGGTGGTACCACGGAAAGTATGCCCTTTTCGTCCTTTAAGTAGGATGAAAAGGGCTTTTTGTCGTAGCAAACAGTTATAGGAGGCGTTATGATGAGTGAAAAGGAAACAAAAACTTCCCTCTCGGCAAAATATAATCCCAAGGAAGTAGAACAGGGTAGGTATCAATTTTGGTTGGAAGGAAAGTATTTTGAAGCAACCAATGATCCGGAAAAAGAGCCATATTCAATTGTTATTCCACCACCAAATGTAACCGGAAGATTGCATCTAGGCCATGCATGGGATACAACTATGCAGGATACGATTTCACGTATGAAACGAATGCAAGGGTATGATGTCCTGTGGCTACCCGGTATGGATCATGCAGGTATTGCAACACAGGCTAAAGTAGAAGCCAAATTGAAAGAACAAGGAACAAATCGCTATGAACTAGGTAGAGAAAAATTTTTAGCAAAAGCTTGGGAATGGAAAGGAGAATATGCCGATTTCATTCGTTCCCAATGGGAGAAATTAGGACTGGGCTTAGACTATTCGCGCGAGCGGTTTACGCTTGATGATGGATTATCTGATGCTGTAAAAGAGGTATTTGTAAAGCTATACGAAAAAGGACTTATTTACCGTGGAGAGTATATTATTAATTGGGATCCACAAACCAAAACTGCTCTTTCCGATATTGAAGTTATTTATGAAGAAATTAATGGTAAGTTTTACCATATGCGTTACCCAATAAAAGACAGTGAAGAAACCATTGAGATTGCCACTACACGTCCGGAGACGATGTTAGGAGACACGGCCGTTGCTGTTCATCCAAACGATGAGCGCTACGTTCATTTAATTGGGAAAAAAGTGACCCTACCAATTGTTGGCAGGGAAATAGAGATTGTTGCAGATGAATATGTAGATATGGAGTTTGGTTCCGGTGCCGTCAAAATAACTCCTGCACATGATCCAAACGATTTTGAAATTGGTAATCGACATAACCTAGAGCGTGTATTAGTTATGAATGAAGATGGCACTATGAATGAAAATGCGGGAAGTTATGAAGGTTTAGATCGATTTGAGTGCAGAAGGCAGATTGTTAAAGACCTTCAAGACCAGGGTATTCTTTTTGAAATTGAAGATCATACGCATCAAGTTGGGCATTCTGAACGAAGCGGTGCAGTGGTAGAGCCGTATTTATCCACTCAATGGTTTGTTAATATGCAGCCATTAGCAGATGCTGCTATTGATTTACAGCAACAAGAGGATAAAGTGAATTTCGTTCCAAAGCGATTTGAACGGACGTATCTTAATTGGATGGAAAATATACGTGATTGGTGTATTTCTCGCCAGCTTTGGTGGGGGCATCGGATTCCTGCTTGGTATCATAAGGAAACAAATGAAATCTATGTTGGGAAGGAAGCACCTGAGGACTTAGAAAATTGGGAGCAGGATGAGGACGTTTTAGATACTTGGTTTTCATCTGCCTTATGGCCTTTTTCGACAATGGGATGGCCGGATACGAATGCAGAGGACTTTAAACGTTATTTCCCTACAGGAGTTCTTGTTACTGGGTATGATATTATATTCTTCTGGGTAGCAAGGATGATCTTTCAATCAAAGCAATTCACAAATCAAAAACCATTTGAAGATGTGTTAATTCATGGTTTAATTCGGGATGCTGAAGGGAGAAAGATGAGTAAGTCACTAGGTAATGGTGTTGATCCGATGGATGTAATTGAGAAATATGGCGCTGATTCGTTGCGTTACTTCTTACTTACTGGTTCAACCCCAGGGCAGGATTTACGCTTCCATTGGGAAAAGGTAGAAGCTACTTGGAATTTCGCAAATAAGGTTTGGAATGCTTCGCGATTCTCTTTAATGAACTTAGATGGATTCACCTATGAAGATATAGATTTATCTGGTGAGAAATCCCTTGCCGATAAGTGGATTCTTACACGGTTAAATGAAACGATTGAGCAGGTTACCAAGAATACCGATAAATACGAGTTTGGAGAAGCTGGACGTCATCTCTATAACTTTATTTGGGATGAATTGTGTGACTGGTATATCGAGATGGCTAAGCTACCATTGTATGGCGAAGATGATGTGAAGAAGAAGATGACGCAGTCAGTACTTGCTCATGTATTAGATCAAACCATGCGAATGTTGCATCCATATATGCCATTCATCACAGAGGAAATTTGGCAACAGCTTCCTCATCAAGGAGACTCTATTACCATTGCTACATGGCCAGAAGTAAACCAAGCATTTCATGACGAAAAAGCATCTCAAGAAATGAAACGACTTGTATCAATTATTAAATCAGTTCGTAACATTCGAGCGGAAGTAGATACACCGATGTCAAAACAAATTAACATATTGATTCAAGCAGAGAATCAGAAGATCGTTGATGAATTAGAGAAACATCGTGATTATTTGGAACGCTTCTGTAATCCAAATAAGCTTATTATTGCAACAAATATTTCAGTTCCTGAAAAAGCAATGTCTGCTGTAGTTACTGGTGCAGAACTTTATTTCCCACTTGAGGGATTAATTGATTTTAATAAAGAGATTGATCGCTTAGAAAAAGAATTAACGAAGTGGACAAAAGAAGTTGAACGTGTGCAGAAAAAGCTTGGTAATCAAGGATTTGTAAATAAAGCACCACAGGCCGTTGTAGAAGAAGAGAGACAAAAAGAGAAGGATTATCTTAATAAACAAGCAAAAGTTAGAGCAAGGCTCGAAGAACTAAAAGGTTAAACTATTTCTTTGTGGATAAAATGTAACTTAAATACCATTTTCAAATCCGAAGAAATAGCAGGAATAAAGCTATAAAAGACTGGCTTTATAGCAAATGTTGGAGAGAATCTTCATACAGCGAATGAAAAATATATAGACAGTTTCAGTCACAGTTAATATCCGCAGTTTAGAACCAGCTAAAGCCGAACTAATTCGAATGCTAACCAAAAAACATTTCGAATCATAGTTCGGCTTTGCTTAGGTTTATCAAAGCTGGCTAGTTTTCTTTTTGTCTAGGAAACCCATGTGGATAAATATGGGCGTGTTGAGCCTCGTTAAGCTCCAGCGCCCAGAAACTAGGCGACTTCACGAATTAACCTATGATAGATTATCATCGGCTCACAAGCTCACCTTGATTCCTTTATCACCGTTAAATCCCTACATTCGCTACGTTTCTAATCAGGCGATTGCGCTTTCGTTCTAAGTATGTCGATTAGATCTAATCTATATTATTCGATATCTTTCGTCTAATATAAGTCATATACGTTCGCAAAATATTGATATCACTAACTTTACTTAATGTCCGTGAGCCGACGATATCCTCAATTTCATTAAATAGGAGTTCTCCATTATAACTGATCAAAAAATCAATACCTACCATACCAAAATCAAAGTGATTAACAATTGATTGAATCATAGAACGTTCCTTATCACTCAAGTCATATAAGCTAGCAGAGCCTCCGAGTTTAAAATTGGCACGAAAGTCTTTGTCGTTTTCCCGTTTTACAGCTGCAATAATTTCCTTTCCTACTATAAAGACACGAATGTCTTTTCCATGCTCTACCGTACTAGGTTGAACAATAAGCTCCGTATTAGCTAATACTTGGCTAATGGAGGTATATTGTTGATCGTTTTCAATTAAAAAAACTTGTTTTCCGCCTCTTCCTGCTGTTTCCTTGATGATAAAAGGATAGGCTAATGGAGGGGTATCTGTTAAATACTGCTTCTTCGAGTAAAGGGTATCTACCATTGGGATACGTAAATTGTGCATATGATGATGCGTTAACGCCTTATCATTACAAATTCTTGAAATAGAAGATGAATTAAAAACAGTAATATCACATGCCTCTAAATGAAGGCTAAGCAATGGGTCAATAGTTCGAACAATAGCAAATTCAGGCTTTGTAATGGGAAATCCATTTACTCGCACGGTGCGTGCATTATTAATAATTCCTGCTGTTATATCTTCTCTTATTATGAGTTCTAATTGAATAGATTGATACGATGCTTCTTTGATAAACCAATTTATATAGGATTGGTTTACGTCAATGTCCTTTTTACTGTAGATTAACCAACCTTTACTCATTTACTTGCCTCCATTGTCACCACATGACTTGTAAATATAATCGATAATATAATCTGCTACATTAATGTTCGTACAATCATATATATTACGGATATGTGCATTTGAATTAATCTCACAAATAATGGGAGATTGATCAGGGCCAAATAACAAATCGACACCAGCAAAATCTGCTCCAATCGCTTTTGTGGCAGCAACTGCTATCTTCGTTTCATATTCAGACGGCTCATAGGCTTCCATTGATCCTCCTGCTGATACATTAGCACGAAAATCATTTACTGCCTGCCTTCTCATCGCCGCCACCACGTGATTACCTACTACGTGTAGTCGCAAATCCTTTCCGTAACTTGTAGAGATAAATTCTTGAAACATATATGGCTTTCCATCTATTTGCTGAAGTCTATGTAATAATTGCTCTTTGGTTTCGATCAGATACACTTGTTGACCGAATGACCCGAAGGCTTCCTTCACAATCATAGGAAAACCAAATGTATCAACTGCTGTCTGCATCACCGACTCAGTTGGTTCCTCAGAAAAAAATGTCTTTGGTGCAATAATGGTTCTAGGAATAGGTAGCTTCTTTATTGCTAACTGTTGATATGTTGCAATTTTATCATCACTCACAGCTATTGCTTCTGCTCGATTAAAGACTCGTAAGCCGAGTAATTCGAGCTGCCTTGCTAAATAAACATCTTTATCCGCAAATAAAACATAATTCGGTAATGGTACACGCTCGTCTTTTAATAAACTAAGATTCTCTGTATTAAGATATGACAATAATTCGCTATTCTTATATATAGTTGCTGTACCACCTTTTCGAATGGCTGCTCGTTGAATCCATTCGGCAAAGTCAAGAAACTTCTTTCCAGGTAAACTTCCATTGTAAATTATCCAGCCGTGTAACTGCATGTTTATTTGTCCTTTCTGCTATACTGTTATAGGTAAATTTATTTCATGAGAGTGGTGTGCTTATGTTTCAAGAAATTCAACAAGTTGAAGACTTTTTAGCAAATAGAATTAATTTAGGGATAAAGCCCGGACTCGAACGAATGGAAAAACTACTTATATTACTGAATCAACCTCAGCATAATTTTAATGCGATTCATATTGCTGGTACGAACGGAAAAGGTTCGACATTAGAATTTATAAAACAAGGTTTACAAGCTAACAATTATCAAGTGGGAATCTTTACATCTCCTAGTTTAACTGGCCTACGAGGATATATCTTATTGGGAGATAGAACAATCTCAGAACATGATTTTCTCACTATATGGCAAAAGGTATATCCAGCAGTAGTAAAATTAGATAATATGAACATGCATCCGACAGAATTTGAAATTCTGACAGCTATTGCTTTTGTTTATTTTGAACAGCATACGGACCTTGCTTTAATAGAAACTGGGATGGGTGGTAGAGAAGATACCACAAATTGTGTACAGCCTCTGATGTCCATTATAACAAATATAGCGAAAGATCATACTGCATTTCTAGGGGACACAATACGTGAAATTGCTTATCATAAAGCAGGTATAATAAAATCAACAATACCAGTCATTACAGGTGAACTAATAGAAGATGCGACAAAAGTTGTCAATAAAGAAGCTATGTTGAAGCAAGCTCCTATATATCGACTAGGTCATCATTTTTTCTATCGTTCAGAATCTACTGCATATAACCATCGCATAAATTGGTGGGAACAGGGGGGAGATACATTCCAATTTTGGATTAACATGATGGGGGAACACCAAAAAGCGAATGCATCAATAGCTGCAATGGCTCTTCAACTGTTAAATAGAATGGAAGCTGGCTTTAATATAGATATGAATAAAGTAGAAGAGGCGTTTACTCATGTCATGGTAATGGGAAGATTTGAGATAGTTAGAAAACAGCCCTTAACTATTGTGGATGGCGCCCATAACTCGGCGGGAATGGAAGCATTTATAAACACAGTAGAAGAAAATTTTAGTAACTGCAAACGACATCTATTATTTTCTGCGTTTAAAGATAAAGAAATTGATAAAATGCTAAAACAAATAGAAAATCATTTTACAACAATTAGCTTAACGACGTTTGATCATCCACGTGCAATGCAGGTATCTGAATTAAGAAACTATGAGAGTGACTTTCATATCGAGCTAAATTGGCAAGAGGCAATACGCCAAATGGAACAATCACATACTGTATATTTTATATCTGGCTCCTTGTATTTCATTTCATTAGTTCGGTCTTTTCTTAAAAAACAATAACATTCATATGCTGTTCTTATAAAATTTATGTTGAACGATTCTTTAATAAGGTGACAGAATTCGTCTTACTTTTTACGGTCTATATGCTAGAGTTGAAGGTAAATCTAGCAGCAGGGAGGTAAAGACAATGGACGAAAATAAAAGAAAGATCACAGTATGGGAAAATGGTAAACAAGTTAAGCTTTATGTCAATAAGAATAGAGAAATTCCTTCAGGAAGGAATGAACAGGCTGCTGCATTATCCGATTCAGAAGATGAAAAAATTCCGCCTTATACAAGGGTATCAGATACAAAACCTTCTAAATTTGCGATGCATAAAAGAAAGTGGAAGGAGTTTAAGCCTGCTATACTTTCTGTATTGTCAGCATTAGTCATTGGATCCTTCTTAGGAATAATGATGCTAAATATGTTTATCATGATTGAGGATGATAATCATATGAGCGGTAATCAGAATTCTTCAGCAGCTGTAACTAACGACGACGATCAAGATAATGATAAACAAGCTGATCGTTCTGCATCTTCTGTTCGTCTAGATGAAATAAGGGCATATGTACTTCAAGGTGGTGTTTTTTCAGAAAAGGCAAATGCTGATGCGCGTGCTGGTTCATACCGAGACAGAGGGGTTCCTGTCACTATATGGGAGAGAGGGGATCAGTATTTCCTGTTTATAGCAGCTGCTACCACTGAAACGCAGGCAGAACAATTACAACAGGGATTAGTTGATACAGACATGGACGATATTTATGTTAAAGAGTGGTCTACAGGAAATATTACTACAGACTTAACAAGGGATGAAAACAGTTGGGCACAATCATTTATTAAGACATGGAAGGATACACTAGAATCTGGTGAATTTGAAAAGAACACATGGGATTCACTTCTGAAAGCTTATCCAAAGGATAGTGAGCAGCTAAAAGAATTGTATCAGTCCACTCAACAAGTATTAGAAAAAGCAGGACAAGCTGAAGCACTGCAAAAGAAGGCGTTACTGATGGAGCTATGGAAGACATTTGGAACTACATTTAATAATTGATTTAATTAATTATCAATTTGGTTAATAATAGAAACAGAATTTACTCTAATGGAAAATCCCATTATAGGAGTTCATCGTATAGCAAAATTGGAATAATGCTGATTTGTACGTCGATACATCTCTTTTGTAAGATAGAGTTATCTTAGAGAAGAGGATGATCTATATTGACAACTATTTCGCCTATTATGATAAAAAATGTGCCAAAGGATGATCGACCAAGAGAACGACTTATAAAATCAGGCTCCAGTCATTTATCTAATGCGGAAATACTAGCTATTATTTTAGGAAGCGGTACTAGACAAGAATCCGTATTGGCTTTATCGAATCGATTATTGATGCATTTTGAAGGATTAAAGTTATTAAGTGATGCTACTATTGAAGAACTTATTGCTATTAGAGGAATTGGTACGGCAAAAGCGGTGTTGATTTTAGCTGCTGTAGAGCTAGGCAAGCGAATGCATATATATAGATCTGATGAAAGGCATGTTATTCGCTCTCCTGAGGATGGAGCAGAATATGTAATGGAAGAAATGAGAGGGTTAAATCAAGAACATTTTGTAACATTATTTTTGAATACGAAAAATCAAATTATTCACAAACAAACTATTTTTATAGGTAGCCTCAATGCCTCTATCGTCCATCCTAGGGAAGTATTTCGTGAAGCTGTCAAACGCTCTGCAGCCTCCATCATTGTTATTCATAACCACCCTTCAGGGGACCCCACTCCTTCCCAAGAAGATATCCATGTAACGAGAAGATTGGTTGAATGTGGTAAAATGATAGGGATTGAATTAATCGATCATTTAGTGATTGGTGATCGAAAATATGTCTCTTTAAAAGAAAAAGGGTATATATAATTGTATGTCTACACGATGAGTATCCTTATTGTAAAGTTAAAAAATCGTTATATGCGAATTCACCATTTCCCATAAATACACAAAAATTAAATAAGACTACTGATGTTTCCATATGATTATACTTTTTTGAAGTTTTTTCTTTTGCATGGGTATGTTCATTGGATTTTTTCAACGTAAGAATAGTCGCCCTAGCTTAGGCTAAACAAAATATAGATGGATAGCGATATTAGGAATTAGTAACGTGTACAAAACAAAATGTGATGTGAAGCAAAAAGAGGTGGAGTGATCGTGGACATAAAAGATTTTTATCTTAAAGAGCAAGTATATGATTTAGACGATCTGATTAAAAATCCTAATGCTTATATTGGCGGATTTAATACCGAATCTCTCGTAACACTCATGAAAGCCAACAGAAAAAAATATATAGAAAGCGGAATTTTATTGATAGAAGGGGGAATCGCATTTACTTCAAGTTACAAGGAAATTGGCCAGTTACCCATTTTTGATGATCTCCCTTCTTTATATGGTTATTACTTAAATGCGATGGAAGAATACTTGGAAGAAGGAATTGCTGCTTTTTATTATCCTAGTCAACCAATTGGTGTAAAACTAGAAAAATATGAGGCAGTAAAACAAGATTAACGATAGATAATAATTCATTAATTGTCAGCGAGGACGTTTTACTACAAGCTCTCGTTTATCATTCACAGCGCTTCTTTGAATTATTGGTAAAGCAGTTAAAGCTTAAAATGTATACGAATGAGCTTGTATAAATAGGAACAATTAAAAAGAGTATTTCAAAATTAATAATTTAACGTACTTCCGAAAGAAGTCTCCATCTTCAAGCGTGTGAAGAGCGTAGCCCAACGGTAAGGGGGGAGATGAATTTCGGTTGGGCGACAGCCCAAAGGCTTTTTTTCCTTTTTTGTTCAAAGCACAACCCAACAGTGAATGATCGAAATTCATCAAGTGCCTAATGAAAATATAAACTCTTGGAACAAGAGGGTTAGCTTGGTCCATTTTGTCAGCTACCAAAAGTGGCGATTATCCAAGAAGCCCCCACTTCAAGCAACCCATAAGGTTGGTAAGTGATGGGAGTAGTTCACTTATTGTTTGCCTATTTCTGAAGGGAAGATGCATGAAATCAAAAAAAGCTCACATATGATATTTATAACACTATCTATTTTATAATTTTTTTCGTATAATTATATAGACGAATGATTGTTCAGCGCCATTTTTCAATTTAGATATGGAAAGTGGCGCTTGTTGAGCTTAGCATGAGTAGGAAAAACATGGTACAAGCAACCTTGTGTTTAAACTGGTACATAATCTATAAATAATGGTGTTGTGATATGTATCGCTGATCTTTTCGATGAAAATATTTTACTTTTTCATAGTGAAAAGAGATAATTGGAATCGATAAATTTTATTTTGCGAATAATGAATTGTTGTAATTCGTTACATATAACCACATGATTGTGATTTGGAAAGGAAGATCTTATTGGGATTATTTAATTTTTCTCAGGACTTAGGGATAGACTTGGGTACAGCTAATACATTAGTTTTTGTGAAAGGAAAAGGTGTTGTCGTAAGTGAGCCTTCTGTTGTAGCAAAAAATACGGCAACAGGCGATATTGAAGCGGTTGGAGGATCTGCTAGAAATATGATTGGGAGAACGCCTGGGAATATTTCTGTCATCCGTCCAATGAAAGATGGCGTAATTGCTGACTATGATACAACAGCGACAATGATGAAATATTATATTAAAAAGGCGATGAAAAATCGCTCTTATTTTGCTAAAAAGCCAAACGTAATGGTATGTGTACCTTCAGGTATTACAATGGTAGAAGAACGTGCTGTAATCGATGCAACAAAGCAAGCTGGTGCAAAAGAAGCCTATCCGATTTCCGAACCTTTTGCAGCAGCGATCGGTGCAGGGCTACCAGTATGGGAACCAACAGGCAGTATGATTGTTGACATCGGAGGTGGGACTACCGAAGTAGCAGTTATTTCTTTAGGGGGAGTCGTTACCAGTCAGTCCATTCGCACTGCTGGAGATGATATGGATGAAGCAATCACTAGCTATATTCGAAAGCAATACAGCTTGATGATTGGGGAAAGATCAGCGGAATCGATAAAGTTTGAAATAGCATCTGCGGGAAGTGATTCTCCTAAAGGTGAAATGGATATTCGCGGGAGAGATCTTTTAACGGGATTACCAAAAACGATCACGATTACTGCGGAAGAAATTGCTGATTCGTTAAAGGATACAGTAGATGCTATCGTTGAAGCAGTAAAGAGTACGTTAGAGAAAACACCTCCAGAGCTTGCGGCGGATATCATGGACCGTGGAATCGTCCTATCAGGTGGAGGTTCACTACTGAAAAACATAGATAAAGTCATTAGTGATGAGACAAAGATGCCTGTATTCATTACAGAAGACCCTTTAGAAAGTGTAGCGATTGGTACAGGTAAATCATTAGAATACATTCAGCATTTCCGTTCCCATCCGAATGTATCATCTCGTCCTAGTGTAGAATAAGTTGGTGTTTATATGTCTTTTTTACGTAAAAAACGTTTATTTATTTTATTAATCGGGTTTATTTTTTTCGTAGCATTAATTGGATTTTCTCTACGTGATAGAGAAAATCTGACGAATGTTGAAGAGTTTGTAAATGATACCGTTGGGTGGGCACAAGGTATTATTCATGCTCCAATAAATTTTATAACAGATATCATTGGAAATATTGATGACTTCAAAGATACGTACAATGAAAATCGCATACTCAAAGAGAAGTTAGCGGAATACAAAGGACTTATTTATGAAGTTCAAGAATTAAAAGAAGAGAACGAGGATTTAAGAAATACGCTGGATCTGAAGGATGATGACAACATTCGAGATTATACCCCAATCCAAGCTACGGTTATGTCAAGGTCACCGGAAAGATGGATTGAACAAGTAACAATTAATAAAGGATCCAATGATGGTGTAGAAGCAAATATGGCAGTAAGAACTCCTGAAGGTATGATCGGAAAAGTCCTTAAGGCATCTCCTAATACCTCAACAGTGCAATTGCTTACTGGTTTTGATCAATTTAATCGTATTTCGGGAAAAGTATCTAGAGGCGGAAAAGGTAAAGATAAAGATATTTTTGGCATGATTGAAGGATTTGACAAAGAAAGTAAAAGTCTCGTCTTTCGTATTATTGAAGAATCTGAAAAAGATTTAAAAGAAGGAGAGCTCGTTATCTCCTCTGGGATGGGCGGTGTATTCCCGTCTGGATTAGTAATTGGTACAGTGAAAGAGGTTGTACCGGATCAATATGGTTTAACCGAAACAGCACTGGTGGAGCCTGCTGCAAATATGTATGATATGAATCAAGTGATTGTGGTAGATCGTTCTGTTCAAGAAGATTTGAAGACAGATGAAGAGACGACGGAAGAGGAGGGCGAGTAATGAAACGTTTATACTTGCCTTTAATCCTATTCCTGCTCTTAGTATTAGAAGGTGTGGCGCTCGAATTATTGCCTGGTAATTTGCTTACAAGTGACTTGCTTATTGTTCCACATTGGGTACTTATTTTTTTAGTGTTTATTGCTATTTTTTATGATAAAGATCAAACGTATTTTTCCGTGTTGTATGCTTTACTATTTGGTCTCTTAATCGATATCGTATATACAGATGTATTAGGTGTCTATATGTTTTCTTATGCATTGATTATATATGCGGTACATGGTTTTAAAAAGTTGTTACATGGAAATATTTATGTTGCTATGTTGCTTGGTGTATGCGGGATTGCCCTGGCAGACGTTAGCATTCATCTGATATACACGGTTATAGGGAAAACGGATATGGTTTGGAAAGCTTATTTAATGCATCGAATGCTACCAACAATTGGATCTAATTTAGTATTTTTACTAATGCTGTATCCAATAGTTGTAAAAAAACTTACTACTTGGGGAAGAGAGCAATTAACAAAGAGTAATACAATATAAAAAATGGTTGCTCTAGATTCTCTTGTTATGTGAATGAGGTGAACGTGTGGTACAGGAAAAAAAACAATTGATTACAATGAAAGGCACGAAAGATGGACTTACACTGTTTATTGATGACACATGTTCGTTTGAAAAAGCTATTTTCGAACTCGATCATAAAATGAAGGAAAGCCGTCCAAAGCAGGATGAACCGATTGTTGCAGTGAGAGTTAAATTAGGTACCCGCTATCTACATGATGAGCAAATAGAACAGTTGAAACAAGTTATTGGTGCTAAAAATAGATTCACTATTCATTCTATTGAATCTGACGTTGTCCGACGTGAAGAGGCGCGTATGTGGCAGACGAATAGTGAGGTGAAAGCAATTAACCGTATTGTACGGTCAGGTCAAGTGCTACATGTTACCGGTGATCTCTTGCTTTTGGGTGATGTGAACCCCGGTGGAAAAGTAATCGCGACAGGTAATATTTACATAATGGGGAATTTACGAGGAATTGCTCATGCAGGAATTGATGGTGATAGAGAAGCATTCATAGCAGCATCTTTTATGAATCCAAGTCAGCTGCGAATTGCTGATTATATCAGTCGTGCTCCAGACTATGAATCTGATGGTGTGTATATGGAATGTGGTCTTGTAGATGAAGAGAAAGATAAAATTATAATTGATCGACTACAAGTACTTTCACATAGACGAAAAGAAATAAACAGATTCGAAAGGAGAATACAAAATGGGTGAAGCGATCGTTATTACATCTGGTAAAGGTGGAGTTGGTAAAACAACAACTACAGCCAATATAGGTACTGCATTAGCACTTATGGATAAGAAGGTTTGTTTAATAGATACAGATATCGGTCTAAGAAATCTCGATGTAGTGATGGGGCTCGAAAATAGAATCATTTACGATATTGTAGATGTTATTGAAGAGAGATGTAAGTTAAAACAAGCATTAATAAAAGATAAACGGTTTGATTATTTATCTGTACTTCCAGCTGCACAAACAAGTGATAAGTCTGCTGTTACGACAGAAGGCATGAAGAAAATAATCGCAGAGTTAAAACAAGAGTATGATTATATAATAATTGATTGTCCTGCTGGAATTGAACAAGGCTTTCAAAATGCGATTGTTGGTGCGGATAAAGCGATCGTTGTCACAACACCTGAGAAATCTAGTGTACGAGATGCAGATAGGATAATAGGATTATTAGAGAAAGAGGAGATGGCTGAGCCTCCACGATTAGTAATTAATCGAATTCGTAATCACATGATGAAAAGTGGGGATATGTTGGAAATAGATGAGGTCGTGCAGGTATTATCTATTGATTTAGTTGGAATTGTTATTGATGATGATGAAGTTATCAAGGCTTCCAATAAAGGAGAACCAGTAGCCTTTCAACCAACTACAAAGGCTTCTATAGCTTATCGAAATATTGCTCGAAGAATATTGGGAGAAACTGTCCCGTTACAGTCTCTAGATACTGAAAAAGGTATGATGCAAAAAGTGAAGAAGTTCTTTGGTATGCGCGCTTAATAATTGATTGGTGTTAGAATATCATTAAACCGAGAATTTCCATTCACAAATAGTAATGTTATTCTTTCATCGATATCTATAATATGGGATGCTTTCCTCGTGTACGGCCTTAGTTAACACTGCACATTAACTTTATGCTGAATTGCTTAATTTTTGGACTTGCAAGAGGCCAGCGTATTTCCTCTACTGGGTGTAACGGATCATTGTATGACTTCCTTTCGGTAGGAATTATCACATATCAAAAAAAGAACGATTCTGAACTACTATCTGGATATAACTTTGTATATTTGGATTATAGTTCAGAGTTTTTTTATCCCACATATAACTGGCAGTAGAACACCCACTTCAAGCAATAAAGTGAAATCAAAAATGGTAAGTGAGAGATAAACAAAATCCCCAACTGATTGGAGTTGCACTTTATTACTAGCATCTATATACTTTCTAACATATCTTGACTCATTGACTCATACACTTGTACAAATGCATGAGAAGGATTGTGAGGAATATGAGTAAAGGAATAAAAAAAGTGCGCCAATCAATTGAGCAACGTAAGAAGGCTCGAGGAGTTCCCTATTCAGGGAGTTCGAAAAAACAGTTTACTCCTCCTATCTTGCAGGAAGAGGAAAAACATGGCTATGCTCCAGTTATTTCTGATTCAGGAATGACAAGGGAGAGGCAGAATAGAATGGTATCGGGGTTTATGTTGAAAGGTATTCTTTCTGTATTGTTATTTTTGGGTGTTGCATTACTTTGGCAGATGGATTCACCAAGATTACAATCATCTAAAGAGTGGACAAGCAATGTATTAACAGAAGAGTTTCCTTTTGCGAAAGTGAATGTATGGTATCAAGATACTTTTGGCAGTCCTCTAGCATTTGTACCTGAAGAGAATAAACAACAGGCAGAAGTTGCAGCTATGCCTGTAAATGGAAGTGTAGCAGAATCTTTCCAAACAAATGGAACGGGCATACGTATTGCACCTGAAGGACAAACAGAAGTTACGGCACTACAGGAAGGAATTGTTATCTTCGCTGGAAATGATCGTGAAACTAATAAAACCATTGTTGTTCAGCATCCAGATAGTAGTAAGACAACCTACGGATATTTAAGTAACATTGATGTTCATTTATATCAGCATGTTTCAGGTAATCAGAAGATTGGACAATTTACACCTAATGAAGAAAGTGACACGGTGTTTTTTTCAATAGAAAAGGACAATAATTACATTGACCCAGTACAGGTGATAAAAGTTGACGATGTCCAATAACTATCTACCTCATATTCATTTTCATCCAATACTATTAGTATTTATTATCATATCTTTTTTTACCGGAACATTTATGGAATTAGCTATCTTATTATTTATTGTTTTCTTTCATGAGATGGGTCATTTTATGATGGCTACTTTCTTTAAATGGCGGATTCGCAAGGTAATGCTCTGGGTCTTTGGTGGAGTGATGGATACGGATGAACACGGAAGTAAACCAATTCGAGAAGAGCTATTGGTCACCTGTGCTGGTCCGTTTCAGCACATCATTTTATTTATAGTTTTATTCCTCCTTGGAGATTTAGGAATGTTACCTCAAGCAGTGATGGATTTGTTTTTATATTATAATTCGATTATCCTTTTATTTAACTTGCTCCCGCTATGGCCATTAGATGGTGGGAAATTATTGTTTTTATGCTTATCGTCGTTAGTACCATATAAAAAGGCGTACTATGCAGTGATTATATTCTCAATGATTGCCAGCATCTTATTATTGCTCATCCAACTCATTACGCTACCGTTTACATTAAGTTCATTTTTTATATTTATCTTTTTATTTATGGAAAATAAAACGGAATGGAAACAAAGGTATTATGCATTTTTCCGATTCTTGCTAAAGCGTTACGAAGGGAAAAATCGTTTTGCTCGAAAGGTTTTGCCAATTCGTGTAAGCTCAGATCAATCATTATTGGAAGTGTTTTCACGATTTCATCGTGAGAAGCTGCATCCGATTTATATCATTTACCCAAATAACTATCGTCAATCTATTGACGAAGTCGCTTGTTTGCACAGTTATTTTAATGAAAAGCATTACGACAAAACAGTTGGAGAAATTGCTAGAAATTTAATATAAGCAAGTCGAATTTGCATGAGTTACTAAATTTCCATAACAAAGAGGCTGGGACAAAACACAAGTTCTTTACTCAAAATACGAATAATCATATTATCAATAGGGGTATCTTCGCCACACCGTGAAACTATACGCGCTTTTCCGCGGGCAGCTAACTTGGTAAAGAAAAACACGTTACCACGTGGGTATTCGGACTCGTGCTGTTCCCGCCGGAGTCTCGCTTATTTCAGGTGCTAAATGATTGATTCTAATCAAAAAAAACGAATGATAATTAATTTCAAATAATTATCGTTCGTTTTTTATTGTTTCTTCATTCTTTTGTCTCAGCCTTTTTCACACATATAACTGTCAGTAATACCCCTACTTCAAGCAATAAAGTGAAACCAATATTGGTAATTGGGATCGACTGCCAGTGAGTGTCCGATTGGTTCAATTGACAATCAGTAGGAGATAAATAACCCCCACTGAATGTAGTTTCACTTTATCTATGTGATAAGCAAATATCTATCCTCGTCTTCCGCCTCTACCTCCACGCTTTGTATCCGTGTTACGTCTCAGGGTAGCTAAATTTTCTTCACTTGTCTTTAAGAATTTAGCCATTTTATCTTCAAAACTTTCTTTAGGTCTATATTTATTCCCTGAACGGAATCCATTAGAATTTCGTCCGCTACTAGGACGTGATGAACGTTGCTTGACAGGGCGTTCAATTGCCTTTTTGATAGATAATGCTACTTTACCATCGTTTTCACTAAGTATTTTAACTTCTACCTCGTCGTCAACTTTCAAATGGTCATTTACGTCTTTCACATAGCTATCTGCAACTTCGCTAATGTGAACAAGTCCTGTCTTACCATCTGGTAGTTCTACGAATGCTCCGAAATTAGTGATACCCGTTACTTTACCTTTTACTTTACTGCCTATTTCAATCGACAAAAAAGTTCCCCCTTATTCCTTTTAAAAGCAATTAATTATAACAAATTTCGAATTCAATTACAATGTAGCTATAGGTCTATTGTATGGAAATCATGGTTTTTTCACAAACAAAAGCTATCAGTAAGAAATATGAAATAGGTTATACTAGGATTGAACTCGTTATAAAAAAATAATACCTGCGGTAGTATGTTAAAAGAGAAGAGATCCATCATCGCTTTACTAAGTACGGAAGATGCTACTTCTTCAGTGAACGTATTACATTTAATGCCCAAATATACTATACGAGAGGGATTAATTATTATGAAAGTCAGAATACAATTTACCTATCAAACACCTATGGGAGCTAATACTAGCTTTCAGTCAGAAGAAATGAAAGCATTAGACGCTTTATTACTTGTAGACGACATGGAAAAAACTGGACGAGTGAAACAATTAACATTTATAGATACCCAAGATATTGCTTGGTCACAAAAGGAATTGAAACGTTATTTTGAAGAGATAGAAGAAGAGCCACACGATGTTTACATTTACTTTGATGGAGGGTTTGATCAGCAAAGAAAGAAATCTGGTCTGGGATGTGTGATTTATTATCAACAGAATGGGAAATCCTTTCGAATTCGAAAAAATGCAACTGTTGGAGAACTCGATTCAAACAATGAAGCCGAGTATGCCGCACTTCATTTTGCATTAAAGGAATTGGAGTCACTCGACGCCCAACATTTACAGATAACCGTTAGAGGAGATTCACAAGTTGTAATTAATCAGTTAAAGGGTGAATGGCCATGCTACGAAAAGACACTATCTGGCTGGGCTGGTCGTATTGAAACAAAATTTACGTATCAATCTATTGAACCACAATATGAACTTATTCCACGAAAGAATAATAATGAGGCAGATCGACTGGCCACACAAGCATTAGAAAATATTGAAATTTCTAGCAAGAAAGAAGTATAGTCATTTAGACAGAAAATAATAGTGATTAGAGAATTTCTTTGAAGGAGTATTACCAGTACAATACAATTTTGATTTGATCAACTGTTCACGTGTAAATTCATTATGCTTTAAATAAGAAAAATCTTGATTTTAGAAAAACTAAAGGCTGAGATTATGTTAAACTAATGCAGTATTAAATAAATTGTAATGAAGGTGTTTTTTTGAATAATCCACGAATTGGAATGGTAGGTTTAGGATCTATAGCCCAGAAAGCATATTTACCAATTCTTGCAAAAGAAACGGATTGGTCATTTGTTGGTGCATTTTCTCCCAATAAACAAAAACGAAAGCAAATCTGTGGTCAGTATCGTATTGGTGATTTTCATCGTATGGCAGAACTGGCAAATCAATGCGATGCTGTGTTAGTGCATAGCTCTACAGATTCGCATTATGAGGTTGTATCTGCGTTATTATCTAATGGTGTAGATGTTTATGTTGATAAACCATTAGCAGCATCAATGACGGAAGCTGAGAAATTAGTTGAATTAAGTAAGAAGTATAATAGAAAGCTAATGGTTGGATTTAATCGTCGTTTTGCACCAATGTATGTAGCCATAAAAGAGCTCGCAACGGATGCAGCTTCGATCCGAGTCGAAAAGCACAGATTGAACAGTATTGGTCCTGGAAATGTTGAATTTACTATGCTCGATGATTATCTTCACGTAGTCGACACAGTACGATGGCTTGGCTCTGATCGATTAGAGGTATTATACGGAGATATTCAGGTGAATAGGGAAAACCAGCTTCTCTATACGCAACACCTATTTAAATCTGGTAATCAACCAATGACGACAGCAATGCATAGGAGTGCAGGTACAAATTTAGAGAAAATTGAGCTTATAGTAGATGGAGCAATTATACGTGTTAAGAATATGAATGTGACAGAAGTTGAAAAAGAAAATGCCGTGACTACTACTAGTGCATCATCTTGGGAATCCATCGTAAAACAAAGAGGGTTTGAGGATGCAGTAAGTCATTTTATAGATTGCGTCCGCCAAGATGAACAACCGGTAGTTGATGGGGAGGAAGGATTAAAATCACAGGCCCTACTTGATCAATTATTAAAATGAGCGTTTTCTTGCTCTGTAAGTGATCTATCCCACATATAACTGGCAGTAAGACTCCACTACAAGCAATAAAACGAAACCATTATTGATAAGTAGGGATCAACTGCTAGTTAATGTCCGATTGGTTCAGAGGCCTTTAGGTCAAACCCTTGTGGTGCTAACCATCGTGGGGATAAACAAACCTCCTTACGGATGGAAGTTTCACTTTATATTTAAAAAATCATCGATCATTAAGTAGAATGGAATGTTAAGTGGTGACAAAAGAGAATTCAACAGTTTGCTTTAGAAGTTCAATTGTTATCGTAGTTTAAACATTAAAACGACCTACTTTTCTATAAAGATTGTGCTCCTAAGGAGGTGTGATATGGATCAAGCAATAAACATAAAAGAAAAATTGACAAAGTTTAACGATTATTGGTCCCCAAAAGTGATTTCTGAGATGAATGACTATCAGTTTAAGCTAGTAAAAATCATAGGTGATTTTATATGGCATGATCACAAAGAAACAGATGAAGTGTTTATTGTCATAGATGGTGAGATGAAAATAGCTTTCCGTGATGGAGAAGTCCATCTTAGTAAGGGAGAAATGTACGTTATACCAAGAGGTGTCGAACATAAACCATTTGCTTCAGAGGAATGTCATGTAATGATTGTTGAGCCCAAGGGTGTTATAAATACTGGAGAAACAGTTTCACCATATACTGCTGAGAATGATGTATGGATATAACCGAAGTAGACATTAACAAAGTTGTAAGGAGAACAGATATGAAAATGGTTTTAAGTAGGGTTTCAACTTACTTGTTTGTAGTTGGATTAGCAGCCTATTTTTCTTTTTTATTTGGGATTGCTAATTTCTTGCTTATTGGTATAATAGCGTCCACTCTAGGTCTTATTGTCGCCTTTTTTGGTGAAAGAAGCATTTATAAAAAGATAGGTATTATAGGTAATGCGCTAATTATATTAATTGGTATTATATTTTCTATTGTAGTAATCGCTTTGTTTTGGAAATAATCGATTTAATCGCTTATATTCTATTACATTGACACAAAAATTGTCTCTGCCTCCTTGACAAATAACAAGCTATCATGATAGCATTAATACGTTATTCATCGTAGCACCAGTGCTACAACCGCGCAGAACAGGTTGTAAACTCTTCGTTGAGTACCTGTATGGCGAGTCTGAGTTAATCAAGGAGGTGCAAGAAGTATGTACGCTATTATTGAAACAGGTGGTAAACAAATCAAAGTAGAAGAAGGTCAAGAAATCTACATTGAAAAAGTTGCTGCTGAACAGGATGAAGCTGTTACGTTTGAAAAAGTTCTTTTCGTAGGTGGAGATGACGTGAAAGTTGGAGCACCATATGTTGAAGGTGCGACAGTCACTGCAAAAGTTGTAAAGCACGGTCGTCAAAAGAAAGTAACTGTATTCAAATATAAACCAAAAAAGAATTACCATCGTAAACAAGGCCATCGTCAGCCGTATACGAAATTGGTAATTGACAAAATTAACGCATAAGGAATTTGCTGATGATTCGAGTAACTGTATTTCGTACAAATGAGCGCATTACAGCGTTTGAACTTTCTGGACATGCTGATAGTGGTCCTTATGGCTATGATCTTGTTTGTGCAGGAGTATCAGCTGTATCAATTGGAACGATTAATGCGGTTATGGCTTTATGCGAAGTAGACCTTATCATTGAACAAGGTCAAGATGGTGGTTATCTTCATGTAACCATACCTGCTTCCATTTCGGAAGAAAAAATGGAACAGATTCAGTTATTATTTGAAGGTATGATTATCTCGTTAACTTCGATTGAACAAGAATATAGTGATTTTATACAGATTGAAAGTAAATAAGGAGGTGCATAGCTATGTTACGTCTGGATTTGCAATTTTTCTCACAGAAAAAAGGTGCAGGTAGTACAAAAAACGGTCGTGATTCAGAATCAAAACGCCTAGGTTCAAAGCGTGCCGATGGTCAATTTGTAACTGGTGGATCAATTCTTTACCGTCAACGTGGAACGAAGATTTATCCAGGTGAAAACGTTGGTCGTGGTGGGGATGATACACTTTTCTCTAAAATTGATGGCGTTGTAAAATTTGAACGTTATGGTCGTAACCGTAAAAAAGTAAGTGTATACCCTGTTGCTCAAGAAGCATAAGGTAGAAGAAAAACTCCAGCCAGTTCGTTGGCTGGAGTTTTTTTGAATTTAAAATTTTCTTGTATTTAAAAGCATAATGACCTTTCTATCTTTTTCTGCTATACTTTTCAACAAATGGGAGGGTGAAACATGAAAGATAGGGATGTTATGGAACTTCTGCAGCATTATAGACATGACTTAATGAACCATTTACAAGTAATTCATGGCTATGCTTCGATGGGGAAAATAGAAAAAGTAAAGAAGAAAACGAATGATACAATCTCTCTTTATCAACAAGAGCGGAAGTTAATGCATCTTCAAGGAAATGAATTCTTTTTATGGATAATTCAATTCCAGCATATGTATGAAGACGTGCGATTAGTGTACCATATACATACAGAAAATAAGGATATTCATGAATCAGATAAGCAGTTAACGAGCCAATGTAAAAAAATCGTTAAGTTGATACAATCTATGAATGAAGGACTTGAATTAATAACTATTGAGCTACACATACAAGCAATACAAAATGATAAATTAGAAATTAGGTTCATGATCAGCGATCTAGAGGAAAAAAGAGAACTGTTAATTGAAGAGATAAGGCGCATGGAAGCTAAGTATGCTATGACGACTTTATACAAAGATGAGTGGTTGCAGTGTAGCTTCTCTGTACCATGTCATTGAATGAGGTGAAAAGATGTTTGTCGATCAGGTTAGTGTTTATGTTAAGGCTGGGGATGGAGGCAATGGTTTAGTTGCGTACCGAAGAGAAAAGTATGTTCCAAAAGGTGGACCAGCTGGAGGAGATGGCGGAAATGGAGCAGATATCATTTTTAAAGTTGATGAAGGATTAAATACCTTGATGGACTTTCGCTACAATCGTCATTTTAAAGGAAAACGTGGGGAGAACGGTATGAGTAAAAATCAGCATGGTCGGAATGCAGAACCGTTGATAGTTCCTGTCCCACCGGGTACAACGGTAACGGATGAAGAAACAGATGAAGTGATAGCTGATCTAACCGTTCATAATCAGCAGGCTGTAATCGTTAAAGGAGGTAGAGGTGGAAGGGGGAATTCAAGGTTTGCAACCCCTCGTAACCCAGCTCCAGATATGGCTGAAAATGGTGAGCCTGGACAAGAGCGTACAATTCGAGTGGAGTTAAAGCTGATAGCAGATGTAGGGTTAGTTGGTTTCCCAAGTGTAGGTAAATCCACCTTTCTATCCGTTGTAAGTGCTGCAAAGCCAAAAATAGCTGATTATCATTTTACGACACTTGCACCAAATCTTGGTGTCGTTGAAACGAGTGATCAGCGAAGTTTCGTCATGGCTGACCTACCAGGATTAATTGAAGGTGCTCATGAAGGGATTGGATTAGGGCATCAATTTTTAAGGCATGTGGAACGAACACGAGTAATTGTTCATGTGATTGATATGGCAGCAACTGAGGGGAGAGACCCATATCAGGACTTTGTAAAGATAAATGAAGAACTGCAAGAATATGATCAAAAACTCATGCAGCGCCCGCAAATTATTGCTGCAAATAAAATGGACATGCCTGGTGCAGTAGACAACTTAGAAAAATTTAAACAAGCTTTAAATGGAACATATCCGATTTATGAAATATCTGCGCTTACGAAAGCAGGGCTAAGAGATATTTTATTTGCAATAGCAGATATATTGGAGACCACTCCAAAAATTGTTGAGGAAGAGGATGAAAGCCGAGAAGAGGAGAAAGTCGTATATCGTTATCATCAGGAAGATGCGCCTTTTAAGATTACGAGAGATGATGATGGTGCTTACGTATTGTCTGGAGCAAAGATTGAGAAGTTATTTAAGATGACAGACTTTACACGTGACGAAGCAGTTCAACGCTTTTCTAGACAATTGCGTGGAATGGGTGTAGATGATGCTTTACGAAAACGTGGTGCAGAGGATGGAGATACCATTCGATTATTGGATTTTGAATTCGAATTTATTGAGTAAAACAAAAATATAAAAATAATTAAAGGCAAGTAGTGAATATCTGGTGAAATGGGAGCATTAAGGGGGATAACGGTTTGACAGCAAAGATAGGTTATTTAGGACCAAAAGGGACGTTTACAAAATTAGCGGTTGATACAGCTTTTAATGGGGAAACGAAGCATAGTTTTGATACGATACCAGAATGTATTGATGCAGTAGAAGCAGATGAAATTGATGTCGGAGTTGTGCCTTTAGAAAATGCTATTGAAGGTACAGTACAGTTGACTGTTGATTACTTGGTACACCAAGTAAGAATCCCGATTATGTCGGAAATCGTTGTGCCAATTCAACAGCATCTCCTTGTCTCTCCTGATTTTTCAGGTGCTTTAACAGACGTAGAAGAGGTACATTCACACAGTCATGCAATTGCTCAATGTCATCAATATCTTCATAAGCATTTAAGTCAAGCCAGGCTGTGCTATACGTCTTCAACTGGTAAAGCTGCACAAATGGTTAGTGAAACTAATAAACCAATCGCGGCTATAGGTAATAAACTAGCTGCAAAAACGTATGGACTTCGTATGATTCAGGAAGATATTCATGATTTTCCAAACAATCACACAAGGTTTGCCGTATTAAGTAAAAATAAAGCGTCTGTTCATATTAATCATTCCGTACAGTCAGAAAAAACGACGCTATTAATTACACTGCCTAGTGATTATGCTGGTGCGCTTCATCAGGTATTGTCTGCATTTTCATGGCGAAAGATGAATCTTTCCAAGATTGAATCTAGACCAATGAAAACAGGTCTTGGAAATTATTTTTTCATTATTGACGTGAACCAACCGTATGATGATGTTCTTTTTCCAGGCGTTCGAGGTGAATTAGAAGCATTGGGTTGCAAGGTAACTATGCTTGGAACTTATCCGGTTTATCAAATGGATGTATAAGGTAGCTGTAAAGTTACGCATCATTTGACGTTGTAACGATCGGACCTATGTTTTCTTATGACCATCTGCTTTTTATAAAAATAGCTACCTGCTTTTATAGTTGGGTGGCTATTTTTATGTTCATTGCAGTTATATGAGCTCTTCGGTGAACGACTGTTATAATAGCTAGTTAAATTAATCAACATTTAAACTTTTGTTGCATATGTTGGTATAGAGTAATTAGCCCAGATATGAAATGAAAGGAGTTTGATTAATTTTGAAGATACACATCGTACAAAAAGGGGATACACTTTGGGAAATTTCCCAGCAATATGGAGTAGATTTTGAAGAGCTAAAACAGCTTAACAGCCAAATTTCTAGTCCTGATATGATTATGCCTGGGATGAAGATAAAAATTCCAGGATCCACCAAAGCTGTGAAGCAGACACAAATGCAGCATAAGCCAAAAGAACAAGTGAAAACACCGTATAAAGATGTTTCTCCAAAGCCGTTACCTGTTATAAAAGAAGATGATAAGGAGAAACAAAAAATGATGAAGCCAGAAATGCCTGTACATCAAATGCCACCTATGCCGGCTCAACCAATGATGCAGATGCCGGTTATGGAGCAAGAATTCCAAAATTACACGACTATTAATTTTCCACAAATGCATATGCCAAAGCAACCTGAGCCAAAGCCTGCTAAGAAAGAGGAGCCTAAAAAAGAAAAACCTCATGTAAAACCAATGCCTCAACCGCAGGTACCTATGGTGCCATTATGCTGTTATGTGATGGATCCTTGTTATCCACCAGTACCATTTCAAATGATGGGGCCAGCTCCACAGGGATATTACGGCGCGCCACACCACGGTTACCCAATGCCACAAGTACAGGGTGCAATGTACGGCCAAGACAAAGATTGTGGATGTGGTGGTTCAGGTTCTCACGAAATGTATAGGAATCCAGAGTATCAAGTCCCGCCACAATCACAGCAACCAACTAGTCAATCACCTAACCTTTATCCACCTTTAGGGCAAGAAATGTACCAGTCTCCTCATCCAATGCCACCTGGTTATATGCCTTATGCAAATCTAAATAACCAGTCCGCTAATGGAAATTCTCAAGGTGAATAGAAAAATTAGAAGAGACGAAAGTTATTATCGTCTCTCTTCTTTTTTGTCCCAAGTAGGTGGTATAGAAGTTAAAGCTATTCAGAAAATAAAAAAATCTACAGTATACCTTGTTAAAACTAGTAATCAGAAGCTAATTTTAAAAAAGCATTCTAACAAAGGGAATGTTTTAAAGCAATGGGGGTTTTTTGAAAAAGTTAATAGTCCGTTCATTAATTCGTTTTCTCATTTCCCAAATGGCAAGCTATACCTTGAAGAAGATGAAGGAGTTTGGACCATAGCAGCATACATTATTGGCGAAAAGTTACATTACAAAAATGAGCAGGATCGAATAAAAGCGGTTTATTGTTTGAAACAATTTCATAAAACAGCACGTAATATTCATGTGAATTCAAGATATTTAAATACTACACCTTATTTACATCGGTGGTACCACCGGTTCCATTTATTTAAAGAAACGAAGCCCATATTTGAAGCATACAATTATAGGGAACTTTATACGGATATCGTGAAGACAACAACGCTTCACTTAAAGCGCATTACCCAATTTCCTTGGCAGATTTACGAAGAGGATGCTAAGCATAAAGGTCTCTGGATTCATGGTGACGTCGCAGGACATAATTTTATCAATAATAATAATCAGCATACAACATTAATTGACTTTGATTTACTACAAAATACAGCACCGTTGTATGATTATATTCAGCTTGGTCAGCGGTTTTTACCCTATCTAAATTGGGATATAAATAAATTGTTGGCATACGAAATGATAGCTCAGCAGGATCAGAAAGCATGGTTGAATGCGATTTGTATACCAGTAGATATGATGCGTGAATGGCTTCATTTTCTAAAGAGAAATAAAAATGATAATCCGATATCCGAACTTGTTCGCATGCAAGATTCTTGGGAGAAGCGACAATATTTTTTCAATGATATGAAAATAATGCTAAAATAAATATGGAGGATCAATTTAGCAAGGAGCGATACGAATGGAAAAAGAAGTGAATCAAATAGTTGAATGGCTACGTGACCAAGTAAAATCTGCAGGTGTAGACGGATTATTAGTAGGAATTAGTGGTGGGATTGATTCAGCTGTTGTTGCGCATTTAATTAAACGTGCTTGTCCTAATAATTCCTTAGGAGTACTTATGCCAATTAATACAAGTGAAGTGAATATGCAGGATGCTAGAGCAGTTACGGAAAGCTGTAATTTAAACTCTATCACAGTAGATTTAACGGAAGCTCGTGAAGCAATGTATTGTAATATCAAAAAAGAATTGAAGGAAAATAAGACATATCAAGAAGACAATACCCGGCTTGCTCAAGCCAATTTAAGTGCTAGGTTACGTATGAGTACATTGTACACTGTCGCAACACATCATAATTATCTTGTCGTTGGAACGGATAACGCAGCAGAATGGTATACAGGCTATTTTACAAAATATGGTGATGGTGGTGTCGATATTTTACCAATCGTTGAATTTACGAAGGGGGAAGTGAAGGAATTAGCAGCATATCTAGGTATTCCTCAATCAGTGCTTGATAAGCAACCGAGTGCAGATTTATGGGAAGGTCAAACAGATGAGAAAGAGATGGGTACTTCCTATGCCAAGATTGATGCTTTTATCAAAGGTGAGTCTATTCCTGAACAAGATAAATCAACTATTTTAGCTATGCATAAACGAACAGCTCATAAAAGGGATCCGTTACCACAATTCAAAAGAAATTAGTAATTTTTCCTTAAATTAACTGTGTAAAAATACCTTCCTTATCCAAACTATTAATAAGGGAGGTATTCCTATGTGGACAAAGAAAGCATTTATAATAGCTGCTTTTTTCACGATGGTTGCTTGTGCGAATGACAATGGTGTAAACGAAGATGCGCAGCGAGAAATAGATAGAAAAAATACACAGCCTATTCACTATGAGACGAATCAAGAGAAAAAAGAACGTTTACATGTCCGTGACCAGACTATTGGAGAAAAAGGTGGATATCCGCAGACTCACCAAGATAAAGCAAATGATGCAAACAATAAAAATGGGTACACTGATGTATTTACGAATGAAGAAGCGCAAATGATTGCAGAAACGCTGCAAAATAAACGTGAAATTGTACAAGCGCAGGTGGCGTCAACGGACGATCGCATTATTGTTGGTGTGATTTTACAAGCGCATGCCAAACAAAAAGATTCTGTCCAGCAAATTAAAAAAGAAGTAAAAAAGCTAGTGCCAAATACGGATAAACAGATTATTGTATATACAGATGATATCCATTGGGATCGTATGAAAAACCTCGATGCAAGGCTGAAGGCCAAAAATAATGGAGATAAAATTGAACAATATATCAATGAATTTATTAACAATAATAATTGAGGCTGAGACAAACGTAATTAAGAAGCAATAAAAAAAGAACAATAAGGTACCGACCCCCTGAAGTTAGAGTAAAAAATCTAATTTCAGGGCGTGTTTTTGTGGCTAAATATAGTGAAGAATTTAAAGGGAAGGTTGTCACCGAGTATATAGATGGGCGTGTTGAGCCACGTCCAGATCCAGCGGCCAGAAACGAGGTGACTTCACGAATCGCCCTACGTTTCTAAATTGGCGCTTGCGCTTTAGTTCTTAGAATAATTAATATAGCAACTGAAATATCCTTGAAAAGAAGAACGCTTTTTCAGTGTGTGATGTATCGCTAACGAAGCCTTCCTTATCTAGCGGGAACAGCACGAGTCAGAAGACTCACTTGGTAACGTGTTTTTCTTTACCAAGTTAGCTGAGTCCGTGCTCGCGGAAAGCAAGTATATTTTCATGGTACATCGATGATATTCCTGTTAATAACATGATTATTCATATTTTGAGTAATGAAGTTGTGTTTTGTCTCCACCTTTTTCTTTTGTCAAAACCTTTAAGAAAGCCTATTTTTTTGTTATAGTAATAAAGGAAAATTCTAGAGAGGAGAATGTCCTCATGGCTGGTCATTCTAAATGGAAAAATATTCAAAGACGTAAAAATGCACAAGACGCAAAAAAAGGAAAAATCTTTATGCGTCATGCAAAAGATATTTATACGGCTGCTAAACAGGGTGGCGGTGATCTGTCAACGAATGCTAGTCTTCGGTTAGCAGTAGATAAAGCAAAAGCAGATAATATGCCGAATGATAATATAGATCGAGCAATTAAAAAAGCTACAGGTACTTTAGATGGTGCTAGTTTTGAAGAGATCACATATGAAGGCTATGGCCCTGGTGGAGTAGCGGTCATTGTCAATGTATTAACAGATAATAAAAACAGAACAGCAGCAGATATACGTCATGCTTTTAAAAAGCATAATGGTAACCTAGGAGAAAATGGTAGTGTGTCATTTATGTTTGATCGTAAAGGGTATATTGTTATCTCGAATGAAGACGGATCGATTGATGAGGATGAATTAACACTGGAAGCATTAGAAGGAGGAGCTGAAGATATAAGTAGCGAAGAAGATGCTTACGAAATATTTACATCTCCAGAAGAATTCCAAGCTGTTGTTGCTCATTTGCAGGAATCGGGCTTTCAAATTGCTGATTCCGAAGTAACATTAATTCCGCAGACATACAGCTCTTTAGCAGAGAATGATGAATCAAATATGTTAAATCTAATTGAAACGTTAGAAGAAAATGAAGATGTTCAAGACATTCATCATAATCTGGAAGTTACAGACTAAGAATTAAAACTTCTATTTCTTTACGAAGGAATAGAAGTTTATTCATTTATAGCTACTTATGATAAAATGAATGAAGAGAAGGAGTAGGATAAATGATAGCTTATATTAAAGGAATACTTACATATATACAAGATGATTCAATAATTGTTGATGTTCAAGGGGTTGGTTACGAGATCATATGTGCGAATCCTTTTGTATTTCAGTCTTTTGAACATAATGAAGTATTTGTTTATACATATCATCATGTTCGAGAAGATACACAATTATTATATGGGTTTAAGAACGAAGAAGAGAAATATCTATTTACTAAGCTAATCTCGGTGTCAGGAATTGGACCAAAAGGTGCATTAGCGATTTTAGCTTCGGTTGATGTGGCTGGATTTGCAGCTGCAATCGAAAGAGAAGACGATGCATTTTTAACCAGCTTTCCAGGAATCGGTAAGAAAACGGCGCGTCAAATTATTTTGGACTTAAAAGGAAAGTTAACGGTTGCTGTCGATTATAGCTCTGCAACCGAGTCGGCCTTCAAGCAAAATAAGAATGAAATGCTTGTACAAGAAGCACAGGAAGCTTTGAAAGCACTGGGGTATACAGAAAAAGAAATAAAAACGGTTATACCAACATTACAAAAAGAAAATACGTTGAATACAGACGAATTAATCCGAAAAGCTTTGGGATTACTAATGAAATAGTAGAGGAGGGAGATAATAATGGAAGAACGTGTAGTCACTGGAGAGTTTCAAGAGGAAGATTCCTCTGTCGAGCTGAATCTTCGTCCAACTACGTTATCACAGTATATTGGTCAGCAGAAAGTAAAGGAAAATTTAAGTATATTTATTCAAGCTGCAAAGATGCGAGAAGAGCCTCTCGATCATGTACTACTATATGGACCACCAGGGTTGGGAAAGACAACGCTTGCTGCTATCATCGCAAATGAGATGGGTGTTCAATTTCGATCCACATCTGGACCAGCAATTGAACGGGCAGGAGATCTTGCTGCTATATTATCATCATTAGAACCTGGGGACGTATTGTTTATCGATGAAATTCACCGACTTCCTCGCTCTGTCGAGGAAGTATTATATCCTGCCATGGAAGATTTTTTTCTCGATATTGTTATTGGAACTGGACCAAGTGCTCGTTCTGTAAGAATTGATTTACCTCCTTTTACGTTAGTCGGAGCTACGACTAGAGCTGGGCTATTATCCGCACCGTTACGCGACCGTTTTGGTGTATTAAGTAGACTTGAATTTTACGAGGCAAAGGATCTGTGTGCAATTATTGAACGAACAGCTGAAATATTTAACACATCCATATCGCAAGCCGCAGCTGTTGAAGTTGCTCGACGTTCTAGAGGAACGCCGAGGATTGCTAATCGCTTACTAAAGCGAATCCGTGATATTTCCCAAGTTAAAGGGGAAGAGGAAATTAGCATTGATACGACAGGTGAAGCTTTAGAAATGCTACAAGTAGACAAAGAAGGATTAGATCATATTGATCATAAGCTTTTAAAGGGAATCATTCATAGCTTTCAAGGAGGACCAGTAGGCTTAGATACAATTGCTGCAACAATTGGAGAAGAATCACAAACGATTGAAGATGTATATGAGCCATACTTATTACAAATTGGTTTCATTCAGCGAACTCCTCGGGGAAGAGTCACAACACCAAAGGCTTACGAACACTTTGGTCTGAAGGTAGCGGATGAAAATGAACATCGGTAAACTATTTATTCTGCTTGGTTTACTCTTCCTTGTCATTGGAATTATTTGGACCATTATTGGTAAATTACCAGGTGATATTACGATTAAAAAGGGGAATTTTGTTTTTCATTTCCCAATCGTAACTTCTATAGCAGTCAGTATTATACTAACACTTTTATTTTACATCTTTGGCAAGTATCGCTAAACATAGGTAAGGAGATTAAGGATGAATATTGATGAGTTTGATTTTGATTTACCAGAAGAACTGATAGCACAGACACCATTGAAAGATCGATCAGCTTCAAGGCTACTGGTATTAGATAGGCAAAGTGGAGATATAGAGCATCAACAGTTTATAGATATCAAAAACTATTTTAAAAAAGGAGATTGCTTGGTATTAAATGATACACGAGTACTGCCTGCACGTTTACATGGTATGAAAGAAGAGACTGGAGCAAGTGTAGAAATTTTGCTATTACATCAAACAGATAACGATGCTTGGGAAGTACTGGCAAAGCCAGCTAAAAAAGTAAAAATAGGAACGGAGATCATTTTTGGTGACGGACAACTGAAAGCTACGTGTACGGGATTAAAGGATCATGGTGGCCGAATTGTTGAATTTACCTATGAGGGGATCTTCTATGAAGTACTGGAGGGCTTAGGAGAAATGCCCTTGCCGCCATATATTAAAGAACAATTGCCAGATCAGGAGAAGGAAAGGTATCAGACTGTGTACGCAAAGGAGGAAGGATCAGCTGCTGCACCAACGGCAGGATTACATTTTACAAAAGAATTGTTAGATGAGTTGCAAGAAATGGGAGTTATTATAACTTTTATTACCTTACACGTAGGGTTAGGTACTTTCCGACCAGTTAGCGTAGATAATGTTGAAGAACATAAAATGCATGCTGAGTTTTATCATATGACTAAAGAAACAGCAGATATTCTTAATCATGTAAAAGAAAGTAACGGAAGAATTATTTCCGTTGGTACTACCTCTACAAGAACATTAGAAACAATTGCTAGAGATAACAGTGGTGTATTCACGGAAACAAGTGGGTGGACAGATATATTTATATATCCACCTTATGAATTTAAAGCCATAAATGGTTTAATTACAAACTTTCATTTGCCAAAATCTACGCTAATTATGCTGATTAGCGCATTTGCCGATAAAAATAAAGTCTTAAAAGCATACCAAGAAGCGGTAGATCAAAGATATCGATTTTTTAGCTTTGGTGATGCCATGTTAATTATATAAACTAAAAGGAAGAATATTTTATGACACCTATCACATATGAATTAATTAAAACTTGTAAACAAACAGGTGCTAGACTTGGACGAGTCCATACACCACATGGATCATTTGATACACCAGCCTTTATGCCTGTTGGAACATTAGCAACTGTTAAGACAATGAGCCCAGAAGAATTAAAAGATATGAATGCAAATATCATTTTATCAAATACGTATCATCTATGGCTTCGTCCTGGTCATGATATTGTAAAGGAAGCAGGGGGACTACATCGCTTTATGAATTGGGATGGAGCAATCCTAACCGATTCTGGTGGATTTCAAGTTTTTAGCTTGAGTGATATGCGTAAAATCACAGAAGAGGGTGTTCATTTTCGCAATCATTTAAGTGGTGAGAAACTCTTTTTATCACCTGAGAAGGCTATAAATATACAAAATGACCTTGGTTCTGATATAATGATGGCGTTTGATGAATGTCCACCATATCCTGCGGAGCACAGTTATATGAAGGATTCTGTGGAGCGAACCTCCCGATGGGCAGAGAGATGTCTAGCTGCACATCAACGAAAAAAGGATCAAGGATTATTTGGTATTATTCAGGGTGGAGAGTATGAAGGTCTGCGTAGACAAAGTGCGGAAGATCTTGTTTCACTTGATTTCCCAGGCTATGCTATAGGTGGGTTATCTGTTGGGGAACCGAAGGACGTAATGAATCGGGTGCTTGAGTTTACTACACCATTAATGCCAACTAATAAACCTAGGTATTTAATGGGGGTTGGATCTCCAGACTCTTTAATTGATGGTGCGTTACGAGGAATTGACATGTTTGATTGTGTGCTCCCTACGAGAATTGCTAGAAATGGGACCTGCATGACGTCAAATGGACGATTAGTAGTAAGAAATGCGAAGTATGCACGTGATTTTAATCCAATTGATGAAAATTGTGATTGCCATGTGTGTAAAAATTATACGCGCGCTTATATCCGACATTTAATTAAGTGTAATGAAACATTCGGATTTAGGCTTACTACTTATCATAATCTCTATTTTCTGTTAAAATTAATGAAGCAAGTACGAACAGCTATAAGCGAAGATCGACTTGGCTCATTTAAAGAAGAATTCTTTGAACAATACGGTTTCAATAAACCCGACGCAAGGAATTTCTAATAATTTGAAAGGAGGAATTCAATAATGGAAATGCTTGTTTCTTTATTACCTATTATCCTGATGTTTGTTATTTTCTACTTCTTGCTAATACGTCCTCAGCAAAAACGTCAAAAGCAAGTGAGACAAATGCAGTCAGACTTACAAAAGGGAGACACGGTAATTACAATTGGTGGCTTTCATGGTGAGATTCACGCTATGGATGAAAACACAGTAGTTATACAAGGCGGTGACGGTTCAAAGCTTACGTATGACCGTTCTGCGATTCGTGAAGTAAAACAATAAGACTAGCCTATAAACTCGTCGGGTAAGCAATAGACAAAGTGTCTGTTGCTTATACCATGAGAAATGTAGAAAGTAAAATGGATACATAATATAAAGGACAGCACACCGTGATAAATGTTTGGTGTGCTGTCCTTTACTTATCGGGAAGTATTCTTTTTAAGCTTAGATATAAGCCGTTTCTTGAAAAATGGATTGTTTATAATGCCTGTTATTAAAGACAACAGCATTCATGCGACAGGATAATGGCAAAAGTAAATCCGCTTGGACTTATTATCAAAACGGATGTACTTGTCTCAACGAAATTAGTTTTCAGTTGGCTGTGGTCCAACGATATTAACACCAACCGACCCACCGAGCAAAGCTGCTGCAATATACCCCATATGATGTAGCGACTGTTCTAATGTAAATCCTTGTTGATAGCCTAAGTATTGAACTAGAAAAATGAATAGCGTGAAACCAACACCGGTGACAGATCCGATCATCCATCCTTTTTCCTTTCCTTTCATTCCGGCAGCCATCCCACCAATAAAGAGCGAGAGCAAACCAATAATGAGAGTAACCCACGATAACGTAGGTTCATTAAATGAGGTAAATCGAAGTAATAAAGCCAAAATAAAGCTAGCTACCAGTATTAAGCCTAATACGGTAATCCATCCGTATAATAATGCTGTAACATGTTGTTTGTGCACCCTGATCTCTCCTTTCAAGATTGTCCACTTAATTAATCGTATTCATAAACAAAAAATAATAGACGAAAAATATTTTGTTATTTTCTAACATATAGTGTATTAAGGCGTGTAAAAGTGGAAGAAAGGAAAGCAGGTGTAAGATGGAAATTATTCTTGCTACAATCATATTTATTATTTGTTATATATTTATCATGACTGAAAAGGTGAATCGTGCTGTTGTAACAATGACTGGTGGAACATTATTATTACTTACAGGTATATATACAACGGAAAAAATGCTTGTCGATTATATTGACTGGAATACGATTGCTCTTTTATTTTCAATGATGGTATTGATTGCAATTACAGAGAAGACCGGTCTATTCTCTTATATTGCGATTCGATTTGCTCAGCGCGTAAAAGGAGCGCCAATTCCATTGCTAATTGGAGCTAGCATACTAACTGGAATAGGTTCAGCTATGTTAGATAATGTAACGACTGTATTAATTTTTGTGCCTATTATCCTTAAAATCACTAAACTATTGAAACTTCCTGCGTTTCCATATCTTGTTACAATTATATTTAGCTCTAACATAGGTGGTGCAGCAACATTGATAGGTGATCCACCAAACATTATGATTGGACAAGCAGTTGAGCACTTAACCTTCTCTTCTTTTCTCATTCATGTCGCTCCAGTTGCAATCATACTGTTTGTCATTATGTTAGTATTGGTTTCTTTTTTGTTTCGAAATACATTAAAACGAAAGTCAATAGAAATTGAAGAATTAGTAAAGATTAATGCGGCATCGTATTTGAATAAAACACCAATGCTTTATCAATCGATCACAGTTCTTATACTAACGATTTCCGGGTTTTTATTTCATGCATTTCTTCATGTTGAATTAACAGCAATTGCTTTATCTGGAGCGATATTATTATTGCTTCTTACAGAGAAGGAGCTAGCTACAGAGCAAATTTTTGAAAAAGTGGAATGGGTAACACTCTTCTTCTTTATTGGTTTGTTTACACTTGTTGGTGGTCTGGAAGAGGTAGGGGTTATAGATGAATTAGCAAGAGCAATTGTCGTTTCAACGGATGGCGATTATGTAAAAACTACATTACTAATCCTATGGATATCAGGATTATTTTCTGGTGTGGTTGACAATATTCCGTTTGTAGCGGCTATGATACCGGTTGTTCAAGAATTTGAGAGTTATGGAATGGTTTATCTAGATCCAATATGGTGGTCACTAGCATTAGGAGCATGTCTGGGAGGTAATGCAACACTTGTAGGTGCTTCCGCCAATGTAGTTGTTGCAGGATTAGCTGAAGGTGCTAAACAAAAAATACCATTTATTCGCTTTTTATTATATGGGTTCCCGTTAGTCATTATCTCGCTTATTATTGCAACCATATATATTTATTTACGTTATCTAATCCCTTATATGGATCAAGTATAAGCATATTTATTCATTAAATTGATCCTAACAACTAATTACATTAATTATGAAACTTTTTAGATAATTATTCGTATAAACAAATAAAGCTATGATATGGGAGGATAACGGTGAAAAATATAGGCTTGATTATTATAACATTATGTGTGATCTTCGGTGCGAATTGGGGAATTGCTTCTATGTTTGATGCTGAATGGATTGAATTTTCCTTTTTGATTGGATTAGTATTTGTTGTGATTATTTGGTTCTTTACTTCATCAGGGGGGTATACTACAAATCTGGTGCGGATGAGTGTTCAATCGCAGACAGGAATGAAAATGGAAGAGGAGAAAAAGCAATTTACCCCCTCTATCGTTTTTTATACCGCAGTTGGTTATTTGGTGATTTCAGTTATCGTGACAATCTATTATTATAAGGATTATTTTATCTCAAGTTAACTAACTTTACTGATTTTTTTCATTTATCAACCATAGTCAATCTGTCTTAGAGCAATAAAGTAAAAGCCGAACTTCAATCAGTTTGGCTTTTATGGGTTCTAAGCTATTTGTTGTGGTTATGGTAAGCTTCATGCAGCGAAGGGAATATACAGAGCTTCCACTAAGGAGAAAAAGTACTAGGCAAACTCAGAGGCGAACCAACTCTTTCTGAATCGTTTTCCTTAACGCTGCACAAGCACTCACGTCACCAAATATTTACATACAACGATGCTTTTGAGCTTTTCCTTGTAAGTTAAGAAAGTATAAAATCAGTGCAATGACTGCGTTAAGCCAAGTAGTTATTTTGAAATGTTAGATGT
>NZ_BAAACY010000172.1:0-23180 GCF_039521925.1 Virgibacillus salarius
AATAGCTACTAGAGGAAGCGTAAATCTGAGCATGTAGTGATAAGGACTGAGCGAATTTTGCTCAGTTTTTTTAATAGTCTTGGAATTTATAAAATTTTACCATGAGGAGGAAGAAGTATCTCTATTACGAAAACATAGCAGCAAGATGGCAATTGATTTAATCTTATCCAACTTGGTTCTAAATTGGCAAATAAGGGTATGCTAGAAACAAATGGAAAAACAAAAAAGTCGAATATTTGTTCGTTTTTGTGTTAAAATGTCTAGCAAATGTGATAAAATAATTGTAGTCATAGATGATCGGAGGAAGTTCTAGTGAAAAATACGTTTGATCTTGTATCAAAGTACGAACCACGTGGTGATCAGCCTAAAGCAATTAAGGAGATTGTTGAGAGAGTGAAGGCTGGCCAACGTCATCAAACATTATTGGGGGCGACAGGTACGGGGAAAACATTTACCGTGTCAAATGTAGTACAAGAAATTAATCGTCCCACATTAGTAATTGCACATAATAAAACGTTAGCTGGACAACTATATAGTGAATTTAAAGAGTTCTTTCCAAATAATGCAGTTGAATATTTTGTTAGCTATTATGATTATTATCAACCAGAAGCTTATGTTCCTTCTACAGATACATTTATTGAAAAAGATGCAAGTATTAATGATGAAATTGATAAGCTTCGACACTCAGCGACATCTGCTCTTTTTGAACGAAATGATGTTTTAATCGTTGCTAGTGTTTCATGTATTTATGGTTTAGGTTCTCCAGAAGAATATGAGAGTCAGGTGCTTTCCATTCGAGTAGGAATGGAAAAAGATCGTGATCAGCTGCTACGTGAACTTGTTGACATTCAATATGCAAGGAATGATATAAATTTTCAGCGTGGTACATTTCGAGTGCGCGGCGATTCTGTCGAGGTCATACCTGCATCGAAGGAAGAGCACTGTATTCGTGTTGAATTCTTTGGAGATGAAATTGACCGGATTCGGGAAGTTGATGCATTGACTGGAGAAATTATCGGTGATCGAGAGCATATTGCTATATTTCCGGCTTCTCACTTCGTAACAAGAGAAGAAAAAATGAAGCTTGCGATCAAAAATATCGAACAGGAGTTAGCAGAACGTTTAGAGGAATTACGAGAGCAGGATAAGCTCTTAGAAGCACAGCGATTAGAGCAACGTACTCGATATGATTTGGAAATGATGAATGAAATGGGATTTTGCTCTGGAATTGAGAATTATTCTAGACATCTAACGCTTCGAGAAAGCGGAGCAACTCCGTATACGTTGCTTGATTTCTTTCCCGATGACTTTCTAGTAGTAGTTGATGAATCACATGTTACATTGCCGCAGATTAGAGGAATGTACAACGGAGACCAAGCCAGAAAACAAGTACTGGTTGATCATGGATTTCGTTTACCTTCAGCGTTGGATAACCGCCCATTAAAGTTTACAGAATTTGAGAAAGCTACTAATCAGTTGGTCTATGTATCTGCTACCCCAGGACCTTATGAAGAGGAACATTCACCTGATATGACAGAACAGATCATTAGGCCGACTGGATTATTAGATCCAAAAGTAGATGTTCGACCGATAGATGGTCAGATTGATGATTTAATTGGAGAAATCAATAAACGAACAAGTAAAAATGAGCGTGTCCTCGTAACAACGTTGACGAAAAAAATGTCGGAGGATCTTACAGATTATTTGAAGGAACTGGGAATCAAGGTTGCTTATCTACATTCGGAAATCAAAACGTTGGAACGAATTGAAGTAATTAGAGATTTAAGAGTTGGGAAATATGATGTTCTTGTCGGTATAAACTTATTACGTGAGGGTCTTGATATACCGGAAGTATCCTTAGTCACTATTTTAGATGCAGATAAGGAAGGGTTCTTACGTTCGGAACGATCATTAATTCAAACGATGGGACGGGCTGCACGTAATGAAAATGGCATGGTTATTATGTATGCCGATAAAATAACGAAATCGATGCAAATTGCCATAGATGAAACAAATCGCAGACGTGAAAAACAGATGGCATATAATAAAGAGCATAATATTATACCTAAGACCATTAAGAAGGATGTCCGAGAAGTAATTCGTGCCACGGTTGTTGCAGAGGACCAACCTAAATATGATGGAAAAGCGAAAAGTATTAGCAAGTTAGCATCAGAGGATAAAGAGCAAGTCATTGAGCAGATGGAAAAAGAAATGAAGGACGCTGCGAAAGCACTGGATTTCGAAAAAGCAGCTGAACTTCGTGATATTATACTTGAACTTAAAGCAGGAAGGTGAAATTAATGCCAAGTAAATCAATTAAAATTCAGGGTGCCAGAGCACATAATTTGAAAAATGTGGATGTAGAAATTCCCAAAAATAAATTGGTTGTTTTGACAGGATTATCTGGTTCTGGTAAGTCCTCTTTAGCTTTTGATACGATCTATGCAGAAGGTCAACGACGATATGTAGAATCTCTTTCTGCCTACGCAAGACAATTTCTTGGACAAATGGATAAGCCTGATGTTGATGCAATTGACGGATTGTCACCCGCTATATCCATTGATCAAAAAACTACAAGTAAAAATCCGAGGTCTACAGTTGGTACAGTAACAGAAATATATGACTATTTACGGTTATTATATGCACGTATTGGTCATCCTACTTGTCCTAAGCATGGCGTTGAAATATCTTCACAAACGGTCCAACAAATGGTAGATCGAATTATGGAATATCCAGAACGGACGAAAATGCAACTACTTGCACCTGTCGTATCTGGAAGGAAGGGTGAACACGTTAAGGTATTTGAAAGGTTGAAGCAGGAAGGATATGTTCGCATTCGTGTTGACAAAGAAATGCGTGAAGTTACGGAAGAGATTAAATTAGAAAAAAACAAGAAGCATTCGATCGAAGTAGTTGTTGATCGAGTTGTGGTAAAAGCTGGTATAGAAGGACGTTTAAGTGATTCAATAGAAACGGCCCTCTCTTTAGGGGAAGGTAAGCTTATTGTTGATATCATTGGTGATAAAGAATTGACCTTCAGTGAAAACCATGCATGTCCTATTTGTGGTTTTTCCATCGATGAATTAGAGCCGAGATTATTTTCTTTCAATAGCCCTTTTGGAGCCTGTTCTACCTGTGATGGCTTAGGGACAAAATTGGAAGTAGATATGGATTTAGTTATTCCTGACTGGGAAAAGTCATTAAACGAACACGCAATTGCGCCGTGGGAGCCAATTAGTTCACAATATTATCCACAGCTTTTAAAGAGTGTCTGTGAACACTTTGAGATTGATATGGATAAGCCTGTGAACGATATCCCCAAAGATAAAATGGATAAAATTCTTTATGGTAGCGGGAAGGAAAAGATTCATTTCCACTATGTAAATGATTTTGGCAGTGTGCGCGATAGTCATATTGTCTTCGAGGGCGTATTAAACAATGTTAGTAGGCGCTATCGAGAAACATCCTCTGACTATATACGTGAAACTTTAGAAAAATATATGGCGCAGAAGAAATGTCCGAAGTGTAAAGGTTATCGGTTAAAGGAAAGCGCATTAGCTGTGTTGGTTAATGGGTTGCATATCAGTAAAGTTACAGAATTCTCTATTATGGAGGCAAAGAAATTTTTCGATACATTAGATCTATCGGAAAAAGAAAAACAGATTGCTAGCATGATTTTAAAAGAAATAGATAATCGATTAGAATTTTTAAATAATGTTGGACTTGATTATTTAACACTATCTCGTTCTGCCGGAACACTTTCAGGAGGAGAAGCACAGCGTATTAGACTAGCTACACAAATTGGTTCAGCTCTAACAGGTGTGCTCTACGTATTAGATGAACCTTCGATAGGTCTACACCAACGTGATAATGACCGCTTAATTGATACTTTAAAGCGGATGCGTGACTTAGATAATACACTCATCGTTGTTGAACATGATGAAGATACTATGCTAGCAGCGGATTGGCTTATTGATATTGGCCCAGGAGCAGGTGAACATGGAGGGCAAATTGTTGCTAGCGATAGGCCGGAAAATGTCATGAAAAATAAGCAATCACTAACAGGTCAATATCTAGCGGGTCATAAGTTTATCCCGCTACCAGTAAAAAGAAGGAAGAAAGATAAGCGTGTTATCGAAGTAGTAGGGGCAGAGGAAAATAATTTGAAGAAAGTTTCTACGAAAATTCCAATCGGGTTAATGACGGTTGTGACCGGAGTTTCCGGATCTGGGAAAAGTACGTTAGTAAATGAAATTATCTATAAGTCGCTAGCAAAAGAACTGTATAGTGGAAAGCATAAACCAGGTAAGCATAAGAAAGTAAAAGGAATGGAATATATAGATAAAGTAATTGATATCGATCAATCACCTATCGGTCGTACACCACGATCCAACCCTGCTACGTATACAGGTGTGTTTGATGATATCCGTGATGTATATGCTCAAACGAATGAAGCAAAGGTACGTGGCTATAAAAAAGGAAGGTTTAGTTTTAATGTAAAGGGTGGGCGCTGTGAAGCTTGCCGTGGAGATGGGATTATAAAGATTGAGATGCATTTTCTTCCGGATGTTTACGTTCCATGTGAAGTATGTAAAGGTAGTCGCTATAACAGAGAAACATTGGAAGTAAAATATAAAGGAAAAAATATCTCAGAGGTGCTTGGTTTAACAATCGAGGAGGCCTTAGAATTTTTTGCAAATATCCCTAAAATAAAACGCAAGCTACAAACCATTTATGATGTTGGGCTTGGCTATGTAAGACTTGGGCAACCGGCAACGACCTTATCAGGTGGAGAAGCTCAACGTGTGAAGTTAGCAAGTGAATTGCATCGTAGATCAAATGGTAAATCGTTTTATATTTTAGATGAACCAACAACTGGTTTGCATGTTGATGATATTAATCGCTTATTAAGTGTTTTGCAACGACTTGTCGATAATGGTGATAGTGTTTTAATCATTGAACACAACCTTGACGTTATTAAATCTGCTGATCATATCATTGATCTTGGACCTGAGGGTGGAGATCGCGGTGGACAGATCATTGCAACAGGTACCCCAGAACAAATCGCAGAAGCAGAAGCATCCTATACTGGAAAATACTTAAAGCCAGTATTAGAACGTGACATGAAGCGGATGGACAATGCGATAGAAGTAAAGGAAAAAGTAGCTACAAAATAGTTGGAAGAGGCTGTGGCAGAACTTAATTGCATATTAACGAATGAACGATTCATTATAATAATAAAATGAAGCAGACTTTAGCGTGGTCAACATGCGTAAAAGGAAGAGTGCTTTTCTGCATACGATGTATCGTTGGCGAAGTCATCCTTGTCCTGCGGGAACAGCACGGTCCGAAGACCTCTCAGAAAGCTCTTTGTGCTTTCTGAGAGGCTATGGGCGGTGCCTGGAAAGCGAAGCATTTTGAGAGCGATGAAGGAACTACCTATCTTCAAAAAAGTAACCCGAATGTTATCTGAAAGATTTGAGATAAAATTCGGGCTTTTATATGAAATGAAGCATTAGAGTCGGTTTAATTTTTTGACGCCATGCGGTTGTTTCGATAAGCTAAAAGAAGAAGTTGATTGGGAGGAAACTGATAATGAAACCAATTGAAGTAGAGAGTGTACAACAATGCTTAGACGATTTTACAAATAAACAGGTCTACATACATGTGGAAACTACAAATGGAGCGTACGCTAGCCATTTTGATGATAAAGCATATAATGTTGGGGCTTATGTGCGGAATGCGCAGGTTACATTTAATCAAGCGAAGATCGTTGGTGATGGCAATGCGTATCGAGTCGGCTTAAAGACCGAGATCGGCTGGATTTATGCAGAAGGATTAACAGACTGGGTAATTCATGAAGGATCAAAATTATTACTAGCTGGTCATGATCGGGAAGGTAGATTAATGGTTGCGCTTCAGATTAGTGAAACACCGTTTAATAATTAAAAAGATAAAAGAAGGGGATAGGTGATCAACTTGGAAAAACATGTTGTTGTTATATTACCGCATCCAGATGATGAATCATTTGGTGCTGCAGGATCAATTTCACATTTTCGAAGTCAAGGAATACCTGTAACATATTTATGTGGGACCTTAGGGCAGATGGGCCGAAATATGGGATCACCCACTTTCGCAAATAGAGAGACATTACCATTAATTCGAAAGCAAGAGCTTAAAAACGCATGTAAGGTTCTTGATATGGACCTAAAAATGCTAGGTTATCGTGATAAGACCATTGAATTTGAAGATCAAATGGAAATTGCACAGCATTTAAAAGGCATATTAGAAGAGATAAAGCCAAGTTTAGTTATTACACATTATCCTAATTATGCTGTTCACCCAGACCATAACGCACTTGGGGCAGCGGCAATTAAAGCTGTTGAACTGATGGATGAGCGACCAACTGTATGGGCGCAGGCATTTGCACGTGGATTTAAAAAGGAACTCGGAGAACCAGATGTTATTAATGATGTTTCCGCCTATTTTGAGAAAAAAATGGATGCCATTCTTTGTCATGACTCTCAAGCTGGAGGCATTATTGGTCCGCTGAAAAATTATAAGGAACTTGGTGAGGAAGTACTACAAGAAGCGAAGGAACGGTTTGGTACAGAGGAATTTTTTACTTGGCAGTTTTCAGTATGATGAATGATTGGATAGCGAATGGAATACGATGATAATCAAAAGGAGGTAATCCCATGAAAAAGCTATATCGTTCCAATACGAAACGTATGGTAGCTGGTGTTTTTGGTGGACTATCTGATTATTTTAATATAGATGCAACGATTCTAAGACTTGTATTTGTTGTATGTTTGATTTTTAGTCTATTTAGTTTTGCGTTTGTATATTTAGCGGCTGCCTTAATTATTCCTACTGAAAGGGAGAACTATTAATTATGCTACGCTGGATTGTGTCTATCATTTTAAATGCAGTTGCCCTGATTGCTGTCGCACAATTATTTGATTCCTTTCACTTGGACGGATTTGGTACGGCATTGCTTGCAAGTTTGATATTAGCTGTTTTAAACGTAATTGTTAAGCCGATACTCATATTATTTACTTTGCCGATAACCATTCTCTCGTTAGGATTATTTCTATTTATTATTAATGCTGTAACATTAATGATTACACAGGCATTAATGGATGCTTCTTTTGTTATCAACGGATTTGGTACAGCGGTTTTAGCTGCTATCATACTATCTATCATTAATTTACTTTTGAATAGTGTAGTAAAAGACTCAATTAGATAACAGGATCGCAGGTGATAGATAGCCTGCGATTTTTCATGTGTAAAATTGTTCGTAGTGTTCAATCTGATTGCCATAGGAGTTAGGCGATAGCAAATCTTATAAAGAATATGCTACAATGAAGAAAACTTTTGCCTAAAGGTTATCCGACATTATTTCATGTATTAGGTAAGGAGCATTTCTCAACGAAACTTAATTTAATATATATGTCCAAGCCGTTTAGATAAATATTCTTATCTCACGTAAAACGAATTACGAGTGATTTGCCAGCTGAAAATTTTGATCTTCTTGTTAGAATAAATTTTAAGTGCGATAGACAGAGGCAGATAAGGAGAACGGTGTCTCACAGGATTTTATGGCGCGTGGAAAGCCGATATCTTGTTGAATACGTGTCCATATTGTTTATTGAGATATTCTTTAGAAGGAAAGTATCCAACTAAATAACATGGAGTCTATGTTTTGAATGGCAACAATAAGGAGGATAAATACATGTCAACCGTTCGGACGAAGGATTTATTAGAGAATTTCAATCTGACCCTTGTCGCAGGTGAGGACGGACTACATAGAGAGATTACTACAAGTGATATCTCACGACCTGGAATAGAAATGACAGGGTACTTTAAATACTATCCAAAAGAAAGACTACAGTTAATCGGCAGGACGGAAATGGCGTATTTCTTAGATTTAACAGATCAAGAAAAAGTCGAACGAGTTGGCCAACTCTGTACAGATGTTACTCCAGGAATAGTGGTAACAAGAAATATGGACATACCACAAGTGATGATCGATGCTGCTAATGAATCAGGTGTGCCTATCTTGCATTCACCGCGAAAAACGACACGAGTGATTAGTAGGCTAACAAATTATTTAGAAGCGAAATTTGCCCCGTTTACTGCAATTCATGGGGTGTTGGTAGATATTTATGGAGTTGGTGTGCTGATTACTGGTCAAAGTGGAGTAGGTAAAAGTGAAACAGCACTAGAACTAGTGAAGAGAGGGCATCGCTTAGTAGCCGATGATAGTGTAGAAATACGTCAAGAGGATTATGACAGTCTTATCGGTAACGCTCCACCTTTAATAGAGCACTTATTAGAGATTAGAGGCCTTGGAATAATTAATGTAATGACATTATTTGGAGCGGGATCTGTTAGAAGCTATAAAAAGATTTCATTAATCATTAATTTAGAAATTTGGGATCAAAAGAAACAATACGATCGTTTAGGTCTTGATGAAGATAAAATGAAGATAATGGAGGTTGAATTACCAAAGGCAACCATACCAGTACGTCCAGGAAGAAATTTGGCTGTCATTATTGAGGTGGCGGCTATGAACTTTCGTTTAAAACGTATGGGTGTTAATGCGGCAGAAGAGTTTTCGGAGCGGTTAACAAATATGATTGATCAAGAAAATAGCTAGGAGGAAAATAAGATGAGTTGTAATGCACCAGCACTTGACCGTGTATTTTTACATATAGGATCATTACCGATATATTGGTATGGCGTGATTATAGCAGCAGGAGCCTTTCTAGGCTTATTTTTAGCTACTCGAGAGGCTGACCGCTTAGGTATGAAAAAGGATATCATGGTTGATTTAGTTGTCTTTGCCATCCCTATTGCTATTATTTCAGCACGAATATATTACGTTATTTTTGAATGGGATCGTTATGCAGGTGGTCCATGGAGTGATGTCTTTGCTATTTGGGAAGGCGGTATCGCAATCCATGGTGCTCTCATAGGTTCTGTACTAACTGCCATTATCTATGCACGTGTTAAACAAGTATCATTTTGGCAATTAGCAGATATTGCCGCACCGAGTATAATTCTAGGGCAAGCAATCGGCCGCTGGGGAAACTTTATGAATCAGGAAGCACATGGCGGAGAGATAGCAGAATCAACATATAATAGCTTTCATCAATACTTGCCTGATTTTATTATGAACCAGATGTGTATAGATGGGGTTATGTACCATCCGACGTTCTTATATGAGTCGTTCTGGAATATTCTTGTGTTTGTATTTCTACTTATATTGCGTAAATTTAACCCTATTCGTGGAGAATTATTCTTAAGCTATGCCATTACGTACTCGATTGGACGCTATTTCATAGAAGGAATGCGGACAGATAGTCTTTATGTCTTGGGATCACTACGTCAGGCACAGGTTATCTCAATTGTCATTATTGTTGTAGCGTTACTATTAATCATTTATCGCCGAAAAACGATTAATACCCGGTATAATGAGGTGGAACATAAGGGGAAAGTGGTAAAAAACACGTATCAAAAGAAAAAAAATAAGAAGAAGAAATAAAATAACATCTAGTTATAAAGAGGCGTTAGAATCGTAGCTAAATGTATACTATTTTAAGGAATTAAAGTTTCATATGAAAGAGGGAATATGGAATGAAAGGGATTTTACTTCGAGGAATGCAGCAGGGATTAAATACATCATGGACATTAGGAAAAGTTATTTTTCCTGTTACGTTAATCGTTACGATTTTACAATTCACGCCCGTTTTACCATGGATTATAAAGCAACTTACTCCTCTAATGGGATGGTTAGGGTTGTCTGGGGAAGCTGCTGTACCACTTGTTTTAGGAAATGCGCTGAATCTTTATGCGGGTATAGCAGCGATTGTTTCATTTGATTTTACGGTTAAAGAAGTATTTATTATGGCGATGATGTTATCATTTTCCCATAATTTATTTATTGAATCTGCCGTTGCCTCTAGGGTAGGTGTTAATTGGTGGTTGATCTCAGGAATTAGAATAGGGTTGGCGCTTTTCGCTGCGATTATCATTAACTTCCTTTGGAATGGCGGGGCGGAACAAGCAGCATATGGATTCATTTCTTCGGCAAATCCTGAATTAACAGGTTGGGGAGAGATTATTCTACATGGTCTGCAAACAGCTATTGTGGCCATTGCTCAGCTAGCTATGATTGTGATACCACTCATGATAGTTATGCAATTTTTACGTGAAAAAGGATGGTTGAATTATCTGTCTACTAAATTTGCTCCGTTTACAAGGGTTCTTGGAATGAAAGAGAATACCTCAATGACCATGGTAGCTGGGCTGACAATAGGTTTAGCATATGGTGCTGGTGTGATGATTCAGGCTGTGAAAGAGGATGGCGTTGAAAAAAAAGATATGATTCTAGCACTCATCTTTCTTGTTTCCTGTCACGCAGTAGTTGAGGATACGGTCGTATTTATCCCATTGGGAATCCCAGTATGGCCACTACTAGTTATTCGACTCATTACAGCAATTTTATTAACAATGGCAATTTCATTCATTTGGAACAGCATAGATAAGAACAAAAGAAGGAAGGAAACCACTAATGAGCATTCGTACAATACTTTTTGATTTAGATGGGACACTAATCGATACAAATGAATTAATTATTGCGTCATTTATTCATACATTTAATGCTTATCATTTAGAATATTCGCGTGAGGAAATTATAGAATTTAATGGACCTCCGTTGGTTGATACATTTACCAAGATTAATGCAAGACGAGCAGATAGTATGGTTGAAACCTATCGTGAGCATAATTTAAAAGAACATGATAATTATGTAAAACCGTTTCCGCATGTAGTTGATACTGTAAAAAAGCTACAGGAGAATGGGATTGAAATGGCGATTGTGACAACAAAGATGAGAAAAGGGGTAAATAAGGGGCTTTCATTAACAGGGCTGGATAACTATTTTGAAACAGTTATTACTATAGATGATGTGACGCATCCAAAACCGCATGAAGAACCTGTGTTAAAAGCAATGGAAGCATTGCAAGCCGATCCCAAGAGGACATTGATGGTTGGTGATAATTATCATGACATTGAAGCGGGGAAAAATGCTGGGGTACAAACAGCAGGTGTTGCTTGGACCTTTAAAGGTAAACAACGTTTACTGGAATATAAACCGACATATATGCTAGATGATATACGTGATTTACTGCAAATTACTGGAGTGTAGCCAATGCGAAAAACAAAGCGTTACCCTGTGCAGAATATGAATGCATTATGGCAAATTTATAATACAGTACCTTTTTGGAAGGTAATGAAAAATTTTATTGTGATTCAGATAGCAAGGTATACACCTATTTTGCCAATGAAAAATTGGTTGTATCGCAAGCTTTTACGGATGGAAGTTGGAGAGTATACAGCATTCGCTTTGATGGTAATGCCGGATATTATGTTTCCAGAAAAAATTAAAGTGGGAAAAAATAGTGTTATTGGCTATAATACAACCATTTTGGCACATGAATATTTAATAAAGGAATATCGTATTGGAACGGTAACGATTGGTGATGAAGTAATGATTGGAGCGAATTCAACGATATTACCAGGTGTAACGATTGGTGATCATGCGATTGTCTCTGCTGGCACGTTGGTACATAAGGATGTACCAGCTGGATCTTTTGTTGGTGGAAACCCGATGCAAGTGAAGTATACAAAAGATCAAGTTAAAGAAAGGGAAGAAAAATTGAAGCTAGAGTAGGTGATTGAATTGAACATACCAACTGGTATTTTACCTGCGATCCGAAAAATGAAAGATTTTGATAAGGCTTTGGATACCCCTCATGAATCCATAGTTATTCTAGAAACTAGATTGGCGCAGATAAAAAGTTTAGTGGACTATTCTAAGCGCGCAAAAAAAAATATATTGGTACACTTCGATCTTATTCAAGGATTAAAGTCGGATGATTATGGTATGGAGTTTTTGTTAAGAGAAATAAAGCCAGACGGTATCTTATCAACTCGAGCAAATGTTATTAGTATGGCGAAAAAGCATCAATTGTTAGCAATCCAACGTGTGTTTTTATTAGATAGCTTAGCCCTAGAGCAAAATATAAAAGTAATTAATCGAGTACAACCAGATTGTATCGAGGTATTGCCTGGACTTATTCCATCAATGGTGCATCAGATCCATGCCAAAACGGAATTGCCAGTAATCGCTGGAGGATTAATTACCAACGAGGAAGAAGTTAAAGCTGCTTTACAAGCTGGTGCTGTTGCTGTTTCAACATCAAATACAGATCTTTGGAAGATGATGTAATTTATTTCATGGTTGTTCGCTGATATAATAGATATAGTTTAAAATTGGCTAGGTAATCGTTAATGTAGATTGACGAGTGCCTAGTTTTTTATCTTTGTGAAAATGTACGCTTAAAGAATCTATTAATAACTTTCTGGAATTGTGGAATACCAAAATATCAACTTTTTTAATGGAGGTATTTTAGTATGTCTGCATTTTTTGGAGAGTTAATTGGTACCATGATTCTAATTATTTTCGGCGGGGGAGTAGTAGCTGGGGTCAATCTGAAGCACACATTATCTGAAGGATCAGGTTGGGTTCTAGTCTCCATAGCTTGGGGTCTTGGCGTTACCATGGGTGTTTACGCAGTAGGTAATATTACTGGAGCCCATATTAACCCAGCTGTTACACTAGGTTTTGCTGCAATTGGTAAATTTCCTTGGGCGCAGGTTCCGTTATATATTTCAGCACAAATGCTAGGTGGCTTTATTGGTGCGATTATCGTTTTTTTTCATTATTTACCACATTGGAAAGAAACGAAAGATCAAGCTACAAAGCTAGGTGTGTTTTCTACCGGACCTGCTATTCCTAATACGCTAGCAAATTTAATTAGTGAAATTATAGGTACGTTTATACTAGTAATGGGTTTATTGTTTATTGGTGCGAATACATTTACAGAAGGATTGAATCCACTAATTGTAGGGTTGCTCATTATTGCTATTGGTATGTCTCTTGGTGGAACGACAGGATATGCGATTAATCCAGCTAGAGATCTAGGCCCAAGAGTGGCTCATTGGATTTTGCCAATTCCTGGGAAAGGATACTCTAATTGGAGCTATGCTTGGATTCCGGTAGCTGGCCCGGCAATTGGTGGTATTTATGGTGGACTTTTTTATGAGGCAATTTTTAAATCTCATGCTACAATAGTATTTTGGGTTTTTACTGCTGGTGTTTTACTATTGTTTATTACTGCATTAGGTAATGAACTAAAAAAGGCTTAATAATTACTAAATAAACGTATGACGGTTTTTTGGGGAGGAATAGAAATTGGAAAGATATATATTAGCACTTGATCAGGGGACAACCAGTTCACGTGCAATTATTTTTAATCATGCTGGTGAGATTGTTGCAACGGGACAAAAGGAATTTGAACAATATTTTTCAAAACCAGGCTGGGTAGAGCATGATGCCAATGAAATATGGACTTCTATACTTGCTTGTATCTCTGATGCACTTCGTAAGGCAGATTTAGAGCCATCTGATTTAGCTGGTATAGGTATAACAAATCAAAGAGAAACAACAGTTGTATGGGATAAAAACACTGGCAAACCTATTTATAAGGCGATTGTTTGGCAATCTAGACAAACTAAGGATATTTGCGATCAGCTTAAAAATGAAGGTTATAATGATGTCTTTCGGGCAAAAACAGGTTTATTAATTGATCCTTATTTTGCAGGGACAAAAGTGAAATGGATATTAGATCATGTCGATGGTGCAAGAGAAAAAGCAAATAATGGAGATCTTTTATTTGGTACGATTGATACATGGCTAGTCTATAAATTAACTGGTGGGAAACGCCATATTACGGACTATTCTAATGCATCTCGAACCCTCATGTATAATATTTATGATCTTAAATGGGATGAAGAATTATTAGAAATTTTAGGAGTACCGAAATCCATGCTGCCAGAGGTAAGGCAGTCTTCAGAGGTGTATGGTACTACGGTGGATTATCACTTTTTTGGACATGAGGTTCCAATTGCTGGAATTGCAGGAGATCAGCAGGCGGCCTTGTTCGGACAGGCTTGTTTTGAAAAAGGAATGGCAAAGAACACATATGGTACAGGATGTTTTATGCTAATGAATACAGGAGAACAAGGAATGCAATCAAAACATGGTCTCCTTACTACACTTGCTTGGGGAGTCGACGGTAAGGTAGAGTATGCATTAGAAGGAAGTATCTTTGTTGCGGGATCAGCAATCCAATGGCTGCGAGATGGCTTAGAATTAATCGAAAACTTGTCAGATACTGAATCACTTGCTCACGCTGTTTCTTCTACAGAAGGTGTATACGTAGTCCCTGCATTTGTTGGATTGGGAACGCCATATTGGGATAGTGATGTCAAAGGTTCTATATTTGGCTTAACGAGAGGAGCTACAAAAGAACACTTTGTACGAGCTACTTTAGAAGCATTAGCGTATCAAACAAAAGATGTTGTCGATGTTATGGAACAGGAAGCTGGTATGAAAGTGAAAAAATTCCGAGTTGATGGTGGAGTTGTCCAAAACAATTTTTTAATGCAATTTCAAAGCGATATGCTTGATGTTGCTGTAGAACGTCCAGTGGTTAATGAGACGACGGCATTGGGAGCTGCTTATTTAGCGGGTCTTGCTGTTGGCTTTTGGGAAAGCAAGGAAGAGATTGCTCAGCAATGGAAAGTAAATCGAACCTTTAATCCTACAATCATAAAAGAAGAAAGAACCAAATTATATACGGGATGGAAACAAGCAATAAAAGCAGCACAAGCTTTTAAGTAAAGTACTATACGAAATAAATGAATTATGCTATACTATAAGTAAGTTAATAGTGTGGACGGAGAATTGGAGAAGCCGCAAGCAACTAATGTAAGAATTGCATTAGTTTGTTTTGTGGCTTTATTTTTTATGTATTAGGAATTTTTTCCGTCTGCGTATACATGACTATCCAGAAATATGGGTATTGATATGTATAGACATTACTAGAAATGGGGAGTGAATAATAGTGAGTAATTTTTCTAGTCACGAACGCAATCAGCGATTAACAAAGATGGAAAATACAGAGTTAGATTTACTAGTTATTGGTGGTGGAATTACAGGATCAGGTATTGCTTTAGATGCTGTAACTAGAGGATTAACAACAGGGCTAGTAGAAATGCAGGACTTTGCAGCTGGAACCTCCAGTAGATCAACGAAATTAGTACATGGTGGACTACGTTACTTAAAACAATTTGAAGTAAAGATGGTTGCAGAAGTTGGAAAGGAAAGGGCCATCGTTTATGAAAATGGTCCACACGTAACCACACCTGAATGGATGATGCTACCATTCCATAAAGGTGGCACATTTGGTCCATTTACTACTAATATTGGATTACGCGTCTATGACTTTCTAGCAGGAGTTAAAAAAGGGGAACGCCGGAAGATGTTTAACCCAGAAGTAGCGCTAGAGAAGGAGCCTCTTGTTAAGAAGGAAAATTTAAGAGGCGCGGGTTATTATGTTGAATACAAAACAGATGATGCGCGACTTACCATTGAAGTATTAAAAAAAGCCGTGCAAAAAGGAGTACTTGCGGCAAACTATACTAAAGTGGTTGAATTTATTTACAATGATAAAAACCGCGTAAAAGGTGTTGTCGTAGAAGATCAGATCAGTGGAGAACAGTATCGCATTTTTGCTAAAAAAATTATTAATGCAGGTGGACCGTGGGTCGATAATTTAAGAGAAAAAGATGGATCGAAAAAAGGCAAAGCATTACACTTAACAAAAGGGATTCATTTGGTGTTCCCGAAAGAAGTCTTCCCTTTACAGCAAGCGATTTATTTTGATACACCTGATGGACGGATGATTTTCGCTATTCCTAGAGAAAACATCACCTATGTAGGCACAACGGATACTAGTTATAAAGGAGACATCGCTAATCCCAAAATGACAGTCGAGGATCGTGACTATCTAATTGATGCGATTCATTATATGTTCCCTTCCTTAAACATTACAGCGGATCATGTCGAATCAAGTTGGGCTGGTTTACGTCCGTTGATTGCAGAAGAGGGGACAGATAATCCAAGTGAGATTTCACGGAAAGATGAAATTTTTGTTTCTGATTCTGGTTTAATATCCATGGCTGGAGGTAAATTAACTGGATATCGAAAAATGGCAGAACAAGCTGTTAATACAGTAACAAAACAGCTTCAAGAAGAAGAAGGTATCATGTATTCGAAATCAGATACAGTACATTTACCAATCGCAGGAGGAGAAGTTGGCGGTTCTAAAGGCTTCAAAAAGTATTTAGAGAGAAAAACCGCAGAAGCTGTAGCAGAAGGCTTAGATGAAGCAACTGCTATTTATTTAATTAAGAAGTATGGTGCTAATTTTGATGTTATTTTTGAGTTATATCAAACGAAGCAGGAGGAAGCGAAACAAGCAGAAATTGATCCAGTCGTTTTCGCTCAATTACTTTATGCGATGGAATATGAAGCTGCTTATAAACCAGTTGACTTCTTTATTAGACGTACAGGTGCGCTCTTCTTTGAAATAGAGTGGGTAAAATCACATCAGGAAAAAGTGATTGACTACATGGCACGAACGTTAAATTGGACAGATGATCAAAAAGAAATGTTTACAGAGGAACTACAGCAGCTGCTATATGATGCTGTTCACCCTGTAGCAGAATAAGGTAATAAATATAAAGCGGAGCATTGCAAAAAAGCTATGCTCTGTTTTTTTACGTCGTGGGGCTATTTTCTTATCACGCTATATAAATCACCTAGTAATTATGGTATACTTTGTTCGTATGTTAACAAACTAGGGGGATATACATGCAACACGTTACAAATAATATAAATGGAAAACAAAACAACGTTCTCCCTTTTATTCCTGAAGGTGATTTTTATTTCACAAAAGGTGTAGAAGCATTTCAAAAAAGAAAATTTGATATAGCTGTTAAATGGTTAAAAAAGGCTGTTGAGAAAAAACCATCTGATGCATTGTACCAATGTCAGCTATCAATTATATATACTGAAATAGGTTCTTATCATGCTGCAAACCAATTGTTAACCAACGTATTACAATCATCTGAATATGTTGATTGCTACTATTTACTAGCAAATAATTATGCACATTTAGGGTTATTAAACGACGCCAAAAAATATGCTGATTTGTATTTAGAAAAAGAACCTGAGGGTGATTTTAGTGAAGAAGCCTTTAGGTTATTAGAGCTGATCAATATTGAAGATGATGAAGATATCGATGACTGGGAATTGGAAGATGAGGATGAACTACTTATTTACCAAGAAACCGTATTCTATCATATGGAAAATATGGAATGGGATAAAGCTATTCCGGTATTAGAAGAAATGATGACTTTGTTTCCGGAACATAAAATGACAAAACATGATTATACTCAGGCATTATTTTTCTCTGGACATCCAGAAGAAGCTATTGAGATGGAATTAACTATGTTGAAGGAAGATCCTAATTCATTGTATAGCCATACAAATTTAGCTTTATTTTATTATCAAATTGGAGCACAAGAAGAATATGATTTGCATATTCAGACATTACTAAATGTATATCCAATTCATGAACAACAAAAACTGCGAATCGCTGTTACTTTATCAAGAACAGGTGAGCACGAAGCAGCGTATCCTCGTTTTTCGTCACTTGTCAAAGCGAAAGTAAAAGGACATCCCTCTTACTTCCGTTGGTATACCAAGTCTGCATATTATATTGGTGAACAAGAGAAAGCAACTGTTATTTGGCAAGAAGGCATAAAAAAACACCCCAAATTAACCAAGGAGGAGGCGCCTTGGGAACAAAGTAGTAGGAATTGAGCATAATAATAGACGAAACACGTTGATTTTATTAAGCTTAGTATGGCTGAATTATTATAGTGAAAAAGGGGCGATATCGATGTCCGAAAATCATATGTATGATGTTATTATTGCAGGGGCTGGTCCAGCTGGGATGACTGCAGCGGTCTATGCTTCTCGAGCTAATTTGGAGACATTAATGATCGAGAGAGGAATTCCCGGTGGCCAAATGGCAAATACCGAGGATGTTGAAAATTATCCAGGTTATGATCATATTTTAGGACCGGATCTTTCTAATAAGATGTTTGAGCATGCAAAAAAATTCGGTGCAGAGTATGCGTATGGTGATATTAAAGAAGTTATCGATCATGGAGACTATAAAACAATCGTAGCAGGAAATAAAGAATACAACACGAGAGCACTAATCATTACTACTGGAGCACAATACAAAAAGCTGGGAATTCCAGGTGAAGAAGAATTGAGTGGTCGTGGTGTTTCCTATTGTGCGGTTTGTGATGGTGCATTCTTTAAAGAGAAAAATTTGATTGTTATTGGAGGAGGCGATTCGGCTGTAGAAGAAGGAATTTATTTAACACGATTCGCTGATAAGGTGACAGTTGTGCATCGTCGTGACGCTTTACGTGCCCAACGTATTCTACAAGATCGCGCTTTTGATAATGAAAAGATTGACTTCATTTGGGACACTGTTGTGGAAAAAATTAATGAAGATGGCGGAAAAGTTGGAAGTGCAACTTTGAAAAACAATAAAACGGGAGAAACATACGAGCATTCTATTGATGGAGTGTTTGTATATATTGGAATGGTCCCTTTAAGTGAACCATTTAAATCGTTAGGAATTACAAATGATGAAGGCTATATACCAACAAACGAAAATATGGAAACGACGATTCCTGGTATCTTTGCTGCAGGAGATATTCGTGATAAGACATTACGTCAAATTGTGACTGCTACTGGAGATGGAAGTATTGCAGCTGAAGCAGCGATTAAGTATGTGGAAGATCTACAAGAAGAACTAAAAACCACAAATTCCTAGCTATTAAGAGGGTACTATAGAGAATAAATGAGCGATCACACCGGTAAAAGTCTAACTGGAGAATTACAATAGAACCTACCTTTGTGCTCTCTTTCAATGGAAAAGTTGAACTGATCGTGTTCATGATGAAACATCGGTGGGGACGACGAAATTTCACCATGGATAAAGCTTTACTTTATAAAGAAAAATTTACCAATAGTAATTGGTTCTTAATCCTGTTGTAATATGTTCGAAATAATCATGGGTTATAATTAGAAGTAACTAATTGACCCCCTTTTAATAGATAGATTAGTTTTTGGCACAGGTGTGAAAACCTGTGCTCTTTTTTTGTCGAAATCCCCATTATATTGTATACATATAGTCTCATAAATCAGTCGTATGGAAGTTTAATTCGTAAACTAGTATAATAAAAGAAATGGAATTTAGTTGTTCCTCTTCATACGGGGTGATTTGTAATGCAACAGGTAACGAATTGCATAGTAATAGATAATAACCATATATTAGTACTAAAAAAGCCAAGGCATGGCTGGTATGCTATTCCTGGAGGAAAAAAGGAACAAGGAGAAACGATCCAGGAATCTGTTATTCGAGAATATAGAGAAGAAACAGCATTAGTGCTCAAAAATCCAAAATTAGCAGGTGTTTTCACATTTTCTATTATGGAAGGACAAACACTTATAAAGGAATGGATGATGTATACGTTTATATGCCGCAAGTACAGTGGTGAACTTACGGCATATTGTCGAGAAGGTGAATTAGAATGGGTCCCCGTAAATCAAGTTTTAGATTTACCGATGGCAGAAGGGGATCAAATGATTTATAAATATCTGCTTGCTAATGAGCAAGTCGTGTCGGGGGCCTTTTCATATACAGCTAAAGACGAACTAATTAATTTTCGGATTGATCCTATAGAGCAGTAGGATTTAGGTAAAGGGGAGATACAAAATGAGAAATGGAGAACAAGAAACAAAGTTGGTTATCATTACAGGGATGTCTGGAGCTGGGAAAACAGTAGCTGTTCAAAGCTTTGAAGACTTAGGATACTATTGCGTAGATAACTTACCTCCTACATTACTACCGAAATTTATTGAGCTAATGAAGGATTCTACGAACAACATACAAAAAGTAGCTCTAGTTATGGACTTACGAGCTAGGGAGTTTTTTGATACGTTATTTGAGGCACTAGACGTATTGGCTAAAGAAGATTGGCTTGAAGAACATATCTTATTTTTGGATGCAAAGGACGAAAAATTAGTAAGTAGGTATAAAGAAACGAGGCGTTCTCATCCCTTAGATGTTGGTGGTCTTCCGCTAAATGGTATTAGGCAGGAAAGAGAAATTCTTGATGAATTAAGAGGAAGAGCTCAGCGAATAATCGATACGACAAACTTAAAGCCTAAGGATCTACGAGAAAAGATTGTTCAAAAATATTCAGAGGAAAGGCAAGAAGTATTTTCTGTTCATATGGTCTCGTTCGGCTTCAAATATGGTCTGCCAATTGATGCAGATCTGGTGTTTGACGTCCGCTTTTTACCTAATCCTCACTATGTCGCAAATTTACAGCCCTTAACGGGGCTTAATGCAGATGTTGCTTCCTATGTATTTAAATGGACAGATACACAGAAATTTAATGCTAAAGTATTAGATCTTTTACAATTTATGCTCCCTCAATATAAAAAAGAAGGTAAATCACAATTAGTAGTTGCAATTGGATGTACGGGGGGACAGCATCGCTCTGTTGCACTTTCAGAGTACTTTGCCAAAGAGCTATCTTCTCAATATATTACTCATGTCAGCCATCGTGACATCGATAAAAGAAAGGGATATTAATTATGAGTGAAGAAACCCTGCCGCGTGTTGTAGTTGTTGGGGGCGGAACAGGAATGCCAGTTTTACTACGTGGCTTAAAAGATCTGCCTATTCAATTAACGGCACTTGTGACGGTAGCTGATGATGGCGGCAGTACAGGTAGATTACGAAATGAAATGGCAATTCCAGCTCCTGGTGATATTCGTAATGTAATTGCTGCACTATCAGATGCAGAACCAATGCTCATCGAGTTATTCCAGCATCGCTTTAGTGTTGGTAATGGATTATCCGGCCATTCCATGGGAAATTTGCTACTTGCTGCAATGACATCAATTACAGGTAATTTTAATATGGGAATTCGTGAGATCTCACGTGTTTTAAATGTCAAAGGGAAGATTTACCCTATTTCCAATGATAACATGTCATTACATGCGGAGATGGAGGATGGCACTATTATTTCAGGTGAATCAAATATTCCATTATCAAAGAAAAGAATTGAGCGTGTGTTTTTAAGCCCACAACCTGTTCAACCACTACCAAATGCAGTCCGTGCCTTAAAAAAGGCAGATCTAATTGTTATTGCTCCTGGTAGCTTATACACAAGTATAATGCCGACAATCATTATGCCACAAATTGATGAAGCTATCCGTCATACAACAGGTCAGGTAGTTTATGTTTGTAACGTTATGACACAGGCTGGAGAAACAACAGGTTATACAGCAGCAGACCATGTTCAGGCAATACGAGATCATATTGGTGAAAAGAGTGTTGATGCAATTGTGGTGCATAATGAACCAATAGAGCAGACGGTTCGTGATATGTATGCGGAGGAAAATGCAGCTCCGGTTATTTATGATACAGATCGTTTATTAGAAATGGGCTTAAGAATTATTGAAGGGGATATAATTGATCCAACTCAATCTACATTACGACATGATAATCATAAAGTTGCATCATTATTATATTCTATTTTAAAAAATAATGGATAGCTAAGAATACAAGTAAAGGGGGGATATGATTGTCTTTTGCTTCTGAGATAAAAAAGGAATTAACAGCCATCGATATAGATGATTGCTGTATGCATGCAGAATTGGCTGCACTCATCCGTATGAATGGAGCGATATCCCTATCCAAGCAAGAATACACCTTAGACGTACAGACGGAGAACGCAGCTATTGCGAGAAGAATTTATACATTAATTAAGTCAACATATGCTCTACCTGTAGAGTTATTAGTACGCAAAAAAATGAAATTAAAGAAAAATAATGTTTATATTGTTCGGCTAAAGGAAGATGTGCGTTCTTTATTAAAGGATTTAAATATATTGCAAGAGCCCTATACCTTTACAAGGAATATATCCGAGAGATACGTAAAAAAATCTTGTTGCAAGCGTGCCTATTTACGTGGAGCGTTTCTTGCAGGTGGCTCCATTAATAATCCGGAGACATCTTCCTATCATTTGGAAGTATTTAACTTTTATCAGGAGCATAATGATGCACTTTGTGATTTACTTAATGCGTTTGATTTACATGCTCGTAAGCTGGAAAGGAAAAATGGATATATCGTATATATGAAAGAAGCAGAAAAGATTACGGAATTTCTTAGCATTATCGGTGCACATAATGCTTTATTTAAGTTTGAGGATGTACGAATTGTGCGTGATATGAGAAACTCTGTTAATCGACTTGTTAATTGTGAAACGGCTAATTTAAATAAAACGATTGGTGCAGCATTTCGTCAAATAGAAAACATTAACCTAATTGAACGTACAGTTGGTTTAGATCAGTTACCGGAAAAACTCAGGGAAATCGCAGTTTTACGTGTAAAGCATCAGGATGTCTCCCTAAAGGAGCTTGGTGAATTAGTTACAAGTGGTAAAATATCAAAATCAGGTGTAAACCATCGCTTGAAAAAAATCGATGCTTTTGCTGAAAAAATTAAAAAAGGTGAAGTTTTACAGTAATTGTTTAATTTGATTACCATTCATGATATAATACGGATAATTTAAAATCTTGTAGTTTAATGTAGCCCTTCGTGATTCAGTGGGAAATTCCACTGAATCACCATATTTCGTTCTATTTATGTAATATTTGATAGCGTTTTCATTTAAAGGGAGGATGAGGTATTTGGTTGAGAGGTCAATTAAGGTGGAACTGACAACTGGCTTACAAGCGAGACCTGCAGCAGAATTTGTACAGGAGGCTAACCGATATACATCTCATATATTTCTTGAGAAAAATGGTAAAAAAGTGAATGCAAAGAGTATCATGGGCTTGATGAGCTTAGCGATAACTACTGGAGAACAGATTACGTTGATCGCAGAAGGAGCAGATGAAGAAGCAGCATTGTCACAACTTACTTCCTTTGTTGCCAAAAAGTAATAAAAAATCCCTTTCTTTTTGTGTAGGCCACTGAAAAAGTCCAAAAAAGATATGATTTCCATTTTATTATGGGATTCATATCTTTTTTTAGTTA
>NZ_BAAACY010000173.1:0-1245 GCF_039521925.1 Virgibacillus salarius
AATTTGAGTCGTCTTTTTTATAACAAACTTCAAGTTTCACTGAAAAATCATAAGATTTTCAGTGGCCTCGTAGGCAAACAGATTTATTTTTTCATCTGTCTATCTATCGGGGAGCATATTAGTTTTATTTAAAATATGACTTAGGGTACTTTTTTCTGTCTCTCATTCAGTTAGGTCTCGCCATGTTTACAAGATTTCTTTTATCTATTTTTTTGATCAAGTTTAGTTTTCCCTTTCAAACCGTAATATACTATCCAAAATACAATTGGAACAAATAGTGAATAAACTTTATTTTCTTCTGGTAATAAAAACAATAAAGCTACAAATATAATAATTGCTGGCACCAACAGTATAAAATACTTTCGTTTATCCATATAGAATCTCCTTATAAGTAAATATTTCCCTTGTTTTTTATTAACTTTAGTGGTTATTTTAGTCGTAATTCCACCGCGTTTTTTAGTTGAACTTTTGGGCATAGATGTTTTTATAGATGACGCCTTTCCATACCACTCTTTAACAGATATCATACCACTTTGAATCGCAACATGAACTTTTTTTCCTTTTTTAGTTAATTTTAAAATTTGCTTTGCTCTTTTTTGAGACTCTAAAGTAGAAGCAACTCCCACTACTGAAATATAAGGACCTATTCCAGGGATAAAAGAGGCTCCAGCCCATGCAATTGTAGATTTATAACTAATATTCAACTTAGCAGCATATGCATTTGCATCAGCTTTAGTCATAAACATATCTATACCTTTACTGGTAGATTTATGACCTCCTACCTGATAAGTAGTTGTTGCAGCAACATAACCTCTTTTAGGTTTTTTTGCTGCTTCTACTTCGTGACTAAATGAATCACTAAAAGAAACAAAAGTTAAATAAAAGCTATTAGTAAGATTACAAAAAACTTCCCTAATTTCATAACCATCCCCCTAATTTCCATATTTATCTTTTTGCACATAAAATATTATAATATAAAAATGAAAATTTAGGGATATTTAAATGTTAAAATATTCCACATATTTTAACATTTAAATAGTCTGTTGGAACGCGAGAACAACCTATATATGAATCGTGTTTTTGGTAGTATGAGGAATGGATCCTTGTTTTTTTAAATTTTAAATGAAATATTCCATTTAAAATGTGCTATTGGTATGATGTAAGAAAATAATGAATAGGAGCATTCCTGTAAGGGAGAAATTTGAGGGGATATCGAAGCAGAGTCCGGATGCATAAAAAAAGCCC
>NZ_BAAACY010000174.1:0-45319 GCF_039521925.1 Virgibacillus salarius
GGAGTGGTGGTCAAGCAAGCAGTAGCTATTATTCCATAATAGCTACTAGAGGAAGCGTAAATCGGAGCATGTAGTGATAAGGACTGAGCGAATTTTGCTCCGTTTTTCTTACTCACGATACAAAATCAAATAACTTTTTTATAGGCTGGTGTCTCGGGTGAGATATCAGCCTTTTTTCCTGTCCTTTTTGCTAACTCCCAATCACTAACACGCTCGAGGCACATAAGCTATAAAGGAATACTAAACAAATTGTACGTTTGGAGGGAGTCAACAAGAATGAGTCAAACAATTGCAGTTATCGGTGGAGATGCCCGTTATCTGGAATTAATTCGGCAGCTTCAATCCTTGACTGATACTACCATTGTCCTTGTTGGATTTGACAAATTAGAGCAAGGATTTACGGGTTTAAAACAATTAGATGTACATGAATTAATCCCAGGTCAATTAGATGCTGTTATATTACCTATAACGGGCATAGATAACGAAGGCCGTGTCGAAGCGGTATTTTCGGAAAAACCGATTTATCTAACAGCAGAATGGTTTAAAGAGCTTCCCAGCTCCTCAATCGTATTTACTGGAATTACAAACGATTATTTAAGAGATGTTATAAAGCAAGCAAATATAAAACTTGTACCATTATTAGATAGAGATGATGTAGCAATTTATAATTCCATTCCTACTGCAGAAGGCACCATTATGATGGCAATTGAACATACGGACTTTACCATTCATTCCTCTCGAGTCATGGTAGTAGGTTTTGGAAGGGTTGGCAATACAGTAGCTAATAAGTTCTCATCACTTGGTGCAAAGGTCTCTGTAAGCGCAACAAGAATTAAAGACTTAGCACGAATAACAGAAATGGGGTTATCTGCTGTTCCTCTTGAAGAATTGTCTACGAAGATGCATAACTGTGACTTACTAATAAACACAATACCTGCTCCCGTAATCGAAAAAGAGGCAATTAAACATTTACCTTCACATGCAGTGATTATTGACTTAGCCTCCAAGCCAGGAGGTACTGATTTTAAATATGCAGAACAGCGTGGAATCAAGGCAATACTTGCTCGGAGTTTGCCAGGAATTGTAGCGCCTAAAACTGCTGGGAAAATTTTGGCAGATGTGGTGAAGCAATTCGTTCAAAAAACGAAATAAGTATTAATTTACTGGGAGGTTATACAAATGGATTTATCGGGTAAAAGAATAGGGTTTGGCTTGACGGGTTCGCATTGCACATATGATCAAGTATTCCCTCAAATAGAACGATTAATTGAATTAAATGCTGATGTAATACCGATCGTAACTTATACAGTAAGGACAACTGATACAAAGTTTGGGAAAGCGGAGGACCATATTGGAAAAATAGAATCCATAACAGGAAAGCAAGTTATTTCTACGATGCCAGAGGCAGAACCATTAGGACCGAAAATGCCTCTGGATTGTATGGTCATTGCACCGTTAACTGGTAATTCCTTAAGTAAGCTGGCAAACGCATTAACGGATTCTCCAGTTTTAATGGCAGCAAAAGCAACCATGCGAAACCAGCAACCAGTTGTATTAGGTGTTTCAACAAATGATGCGCTAGGTTTAAATGGCGTAAATTTGATGCGCTTGATGGCGAGTAAATTTATCTATTTCATTCCTTATGGACAGGATGATCCATATAAAAAACCAAATTCACTTGTGGCTAAGATGGACCTATTGCCCGAAACGATAGAATCTGCATTAGAATTTAAGCAACTTCAGCCGGTTATTGTTCCTCATAACAGCTGAACTATGATAAAATGATAAGCTAGAAGTCTATTAAACTTGTTTTATGAAGGGAGCAATAGGAAAAATGCCACAAAAAACAGCATATGATGTAGCTGTCGTAGGAGCAACAGGTGCAGTTGGGCAAAAAATAATCCAATTACTAGAAGAAAAGGATTTTCCAATAAATGAGTTAAAGCTGTTGTCTTCCAAAAGATCAGCGGGATCGAAACAACGATTTAAAGAAAAAGAATTAACAGTAGAAGAAGCAACTCCCGAAAGTTTTTCTGGGGTCGATATTGCTTTGTTTTCCGCTGGAGGTTCCGTTTCTAAAGCATTGGCTCCAGAAGCAGTAAAACGAGGAGCTGTTGTTGTTGATAATACGAGTGCTTTTCGTATGGATGAAAATGTACCGCTGGTAGTACCAGAAGTAAATAAAGCTGATCTACAGAATCATGAAGGTATTATCGCTAATCCGAACTGTTCAACTATTCAGATGGTAGCAGCTCTAAAACCACTTAAAGATGCTTTTGGCTTAGAGAGAGTTATTGTTTCAACATATCAAGCAGTTTCAGGCGCAGGTAATCAAGCTAATATGGAATTGGAACAGCAATCGAAGGATTATTTGGATAATAAAGAAATGGAAGCAAGTCTTCTTCCGGTAAAAGGAGATAAGAAGCACTTCCCAATTGCTTTTAATGCACTGCCTCAAATAGATGTATTTCAGGATAATGGGTATACGTTTGAGGAAATGAAAATGATCAATGAAACGAAAAAAATTATGCATGCACCGGAATTGTCAGTAGCGGCTACTTGTGTCCGTTTGCCTTTCTTTACATCACATGCAGAAAGTGTATATATCGAGGTTAATAAAGAAGGGGTAACGGTAGCGGATTTATGGAATGAATTAAAGCATGCAGAAGGTGTTATCTTAGAAGATGATCCATCTGCACAGCTATATCCAACTCCATTGAGTGCGTCCAATAAAGAAGCGGTGTTTGTTGGTCGAGTAAGAAAAGATCCGGATAAAGAGAATGGTTTTCATCTTTGGGTTGTATCCGACAACCTAATGAAGGGTGCTGCATGGAATACAGTACAAATAGCACAATCATTAATAGAAAATAACTGGCTGCAGCGATAGAGGTGTTACCATGAATATACTCGTTCAAAAATTTGGCGGTACTTCTGTACAGTCTGAAGAAAACAGGGAACATGTAATTAAACATATAAAAGATGCATTAGTGCAAGACTATAAACTGGTCGTTGTTGTTTCGGCATTGGGAAGAAAACCAGATCCATATGCAACGGATACGCTACTAGGTTTAGTTGATTTTCCAGCGAACAAGAATTCTTCTCGCGAATTAGATATGCTTATGTCATGTGGGGAAATTATCTCCTCCGTTGTATTATCAAATGAACTACAGAAGCATCATATTACTGCTACAGCGTTAACAGGTGCACATGCGGGCTTTGTAACATCTGATGATTTTACTCAAGCAAAAATCAAGGAAGTACAACCTGAGCGAATTTTACAGGAATTAAAAACCTATGATGTTGTAGTAGTAGCAGGCTTTCAAGGAATAACTCCTAGTGGAGATATAACTACAATTGGAAGAGGTGGAAGCGATACGACTGCTGCTGCTTTAGGAGTTGCATTAAATGCTGAGCGAATAGAGATATTTACTGATGTAAATGGAATCATGACTGCTGATCCACGTGTAGTTGAAAAAGCCAGGCCACTAGACGTTGTTACGTATTCAGAGATCTGTAATTTAGCATATCAAGGTGCAAAGGTGATTCATCCTAGAGCTGTAGAAATAGCAATGCAGGCTAAAATTCCTATGAGAGTAAGGTCGACATATTCACAAGAAGGAGGAACACTTGTTACTTCTTCAAGAGTGGAAGGAATGGATGTAGCTGATAGATTGATTACTGGTATTGCTCATATTGCCAACATTACACAAATACGTGTTCAAACAAAAGAAGAAGCTTATCGAATGCAGTCTGATGTATTTAAGGCTATGGCTGAGGCAGGAATTTCTGTAGATTTTATTACAATATCACCAACTGGAGTTATTTACACTGTACCAAATGCTTTTGCAGACAAAGCAGTTCATATATTAGAAACATTAGGTTTTCATCCGGAAATTACGGGGAACTGTGCAAAGGTATCAGCAGTAGGTGCAGGTATGACTGGTGTGCCAGGAGTAGCAGCAAAAATAGTGCAGGCATTAACTGATGCAGATGTGCAAATTCTACAGTCTGCTGATAGTCATACAACCATATGGGTGCTTGTGCATGACAGAGATTTAAAAACTGCAGTCAATGCGCTGCACGATGTGTTTGAATTAAGCGATGCAGGCAGTCCTGCTTAATCAACAGAAAAAGGTGATAAGAATGAATTTTGGTCAGGTACTAACAGCAATGGTTACGCCATTCGATGCCAAAGGGAATATTGATTTTAATCAGACAGAAATACTCATTGAGTATTTACTTGATAATGGCACGGATGGTTTAGTAGTTGCAGGTACAACAGGAGAATCCCCAACTTTAACAACCGAAGAAAAAATTAGCCTGTTTAACCATGTCGTAAAAACAGTTAATAATCGTGTACCTGTTATTGCCGGGACTGGAAGTAATAATACGCAGGCTTCTATTGCGTTAACAAAAGAGGCTGAACGTTGTGGTGTAGATGCTATAATGCTTGTAGCACCGTACTATAATAAACCGAATCAACAAGGTTTATATGAACATTTTAAAACAATTGCTATGGAAACATCCTTACCTGTAATGCTTTACAATATTCCAGGTCGGTCTATTGTAAATATAACTGCAGAAACAACAATTGCGTTAAGTAAAATAGACAACATTGTTTCAATAAAAGAAGCTAGTGGAGATTTAGATCAAGTATCAGAAATAATTGAAGCTACTAACGATACGTTTAGTGTTTACAGTGGAGATGATAGTATGACATTACCGTTACTTTCTATCGGAGGGGCGGGGGTTATTTCTGTTGCTTCTCATATAATTGGTCAAGAAATGCAGCAAATGGTTAATTTATACAATCAAGGTGATACGAAAGGAGCTGCAAAGCTACATCGTAAACTTTTACCTGTTATGAAGGGACTATTTACAGCTCCATCGCCATCCCCTGTAAAAGCAGCATTACGTATGAAAGGAATAGATTCTGGAGCATTACGATTACCACTTGTCAGTATTTCAGAAACAGAAGAACGAAACCTTAAAAATATTATAGAGCGTATTAATTAAAGCCTGTAGGCTGTCGAGAAAAGTCTCGACAGCCTTTATTAATGGCTTAGAAAACCCCTGGCTATGCTGGGGGCTAGAGAGTTTATAGCATGGTAAATAAAAAAAACTCATTTCATAGTAGGATATAGTTGGTTTGGATTGAAGTTTCACTTTATTCTTATGCATGAGGAAATCATTTACGTTCATACTAAGAGAAGTTATAACAATAAGGAGTGTACGTAAATGAATAAAGAACCGGAAAAGAAAGATGATCAGAATCAAGAGGCTAATCCATCTGCATTGGTTCAAAAAATTCAGCAGTTAGGTCAATCAAATGTACCACAAGCTCCAGATTCTAATATTCATGTACTATCAATCATTGGACAAGTAGAAGGTCATGTGCAATTACCGCCGCAGAATAAGACGACAAAGTATGAACATTTGCTTCCGCAATTAATAGCTATAGAACAAAATCCTAAAATAGAAGGTGTAATTCTTTTACTTAATACAGTTGGTGGCGATGTAGAGGCAGGGCTTGCCCTCTCTGAAATGATTGCATCCTTGTCGAAGCCGACTGTTTCGATTGTACTTGGGGGTGGACATTCAATTGGTGTACCGATTGCTGTAGCAACTAATTACTCATTTATTGCTCCCACTGCAACAATGACGATTCATCCAGTTCGCTTAACCGGACTTGTCATTGGTGTACCACAAACATTTGAATACCTTGATGAAATGCAGAATCGCGTTGTTAATTTCGTTGTTCATCACTCAAATATAAAAGAGGAGAAGTTTAAAGATCTTATGTTCGCTAAAGGAAACCTAACAAGGGATATTGGTACGAATGTTGTAGGGAAAGATGCAGTAGACTATGGACTAATTGATGATGTTGGTGGTGTGAAAGAGGCGATGGAGAAAGTCACTGAGCTGATTAAGAATAGACAGAATGCGGAAAATCAGGTGATACAATGATTTTATATACGCCGCTTTCAAAAGAAGATATCTTTCCTCCATCCCCATCTGAGCATACGAATAGACATATGATCTCGTTCGAAGGTAGATACATGTATTGTCAACAAAAAACAGATGGTTCTTTGGAAGTCTTACAGTTACTTTCCTCAGATCCGCAAGATTTTTTAAATGAAAACTATGCACCTGGAACCATCTTGCCTAATACAAACATCAAAGACAATTAATTCCTCGTTGCTTTTTTTCATTAAATTTGCATCGATTCGTTACTGTTATTATTAAATTGGTGTTTTATGGTATAATTGAAATAAATGCATCGTGAAAAAACCCTTGTCATTTTTTCGACAGGGGTTTATTCTTCATGTATACTTGCCAAGATCGATTGGGGTGAAATAATGGCAAAGAAACGAAAAAAACGAAAGAGTAAGTTTAAAAAACAACTCAAATTTGAGTTACTCGGTCTCTTGTTTATATTTTTAGGGATATTTGGTAGTGGTGCAAGTGCTATTAGTGACGGAGCTATTCCGGGAGGATTAGAGCACTTATTTCGCTTCTTTTTAGGTATATGGTACTTTGCTGCGTCTGTATTGTTGTTAATTACAGGAATGATTTTAGTAGCAAAGCGAAGATTTCCGGATTTTGCAAACAAAAAACTTGTAGGGTTTTATATTGTTTTTTGCGGCATATTGTTACTCACACACATTCAGATGTTCGATCAGGTAATAGCTTCAGATAGTCAGCTTTCTATTATTGGTACAACATGGGAAAATTACGCTGCATATCTTGAAAATCAATTGTCATCTGGCTATTTGGGTGGTGGAATGGCAGGTGCTCTATTACTCACCTTCACGTACTATTTATTCTCCTTAGCAGGTGCTAAAATCGTTGCTGTTTTTTCCATTGTTATTGGGATCATATTTATGACGGAATTGTCAATAGGTGATATCTTTTCAAAGCTTTGGAAGAAAGTTGGCGGTTCTTTTGCTAGATATAAAGCCGCTTGGAAGGAAAAGCGTGCAAATAAGCAACTTCCAGAAGTGAACCATCCAGTTGATACAGATGCTGATGAACCTGAAGTTGATGAGGTGGTATATCATACGGAGGAAGAGCCAGTCATTCAAGACTTTACAGATGTTGCATATACCCCTCATACTCCGCAAGCTGATCAAGGCAAAAAAACTGTACAGCCAGAAGCAGACAACGGGGAAGAGGATACACTTGAAAATATGCCAATGACTGAAACGGAAAACTATGAATATGTATTACCTTCCATGCAACTATTAGCAGAGCCAGCACATAATTCCCAACAACAGGAAAAGTCACAGATTCAAGCTACTGTTCGAAAATTAGAGCGTACGTTTAATAGTTTTGGGGTGAAGGCTAGGGTAACAAAGGTTCATGTTGGACCAGCAGTAACGAAATATGAAGTATATCCAGAAGCAGGCGTGAAAGTAAGTAAGATTGTTAGTTTGCATGATGATCTGGCCCTGGCATTGGCTGCAAAGGATATTCGAATCGAAGCACCAATTCCAGGTAAATCCGCCGTAGGTATTGAAGTACCCAATCAGGAAGTAGCCATGGTATCTTTACGAGAGGTACTAGATAGTATGGTTAATAAACAAGCTTCTAAACTGCTTTTTGCTTTAGGTAGAGATATATCTGGAGACGCCGTAGTTTCAGAGTTAAATAAGATGCCACATTTACTAATAGCAGGTGCAACAGGAAGTGGTAAAAGTGTCTGCGTGAACGGAATCATTACTACGATCTTGATGCGAACCAAACCACATGAAGTGAAAATGATGATGATTGACCCGAAGAAAGTGGAATTAAATGTGTATAATGGCATCCCACATTTGCTAGCTCCAGTTGTGACTGATCCGAAAAAGGCTTCTAGAGCATTGAAAAAGGTTGTATCCGAAATGGAACGACGCTATGAACTATTCTCTGATACAGGAACTAGAAATATTGAAGGATATAATGAATACATAAGGAAGCATAATCTACATGCTGATGAAACACAGCCGAACCTTCCTTATATAGTAGTTTTAGTAGATGAATTAGCCGATTTAATGATGGTTGCTTCAAATGATGTGGAAGATTCCATTACGCGCTTAGCGCAAATGGCTAGAGCAGCAGGTATTCATTTAATTATTGCCACACAAAGACCTTCTGTTGATGTTATAACAGGTGTTATCAAAGCGAATATCCCTTCTCGTATTGCCTTTAGTGTTTCTTCTACAACTGATTCAAGAACAATTCTGGATTCAGGGGGAGCAGAAAAGCTACTTGGCAGAGGGGATATGTTGTTCTTACCAGTAGGAGCATCAAAGCCGACACGTGTACAAGGTGCATTTTTATCTGATGAAGAAGTAGAACGAATTGTTGATCATTGTATTGATCAGCAAAAGGCTTCATACCAAGAGGAAATGATTCCAGAAGAAACGAATGAAGTTGTAGATGAAGTGGACGATGAACTATATGATGATGCCGTTCAACTCATAACGGAAATGCAAAGCGCAAGTGTTTCGATGCTACAGCGAAGATTTAGAATTGGCTATACAAGAGCGGCAAGATTGATTGATGCTATGGAGCAACGTGGAATTGTTGGGCCTTATGAAGGGAGTAAACCGCGAACTGTATTAATCAGTCAATCAGCAGAGGAGCAATCTTCATAGGTTTTATTGAACCGTATAAAGTCTGTGCAAACAGCTTTATACGGTTTTTTGTAATGAGCAAAACAATCAGTGGAAAAATGTCTATTAATGTCGAAATAGGAAGATTATTTTTAAGAAATATGTCCTATAGCTATTTATTTATCTTAAGATTAATGGTATGATTTATGACGAACAAACGAGTCATACGTCAGATGTCGGATTTCTTGATGTTTGTAAATATTGGATGGGGGGATATAGCTTGTCGATTAAAACCGATGCAAGACATTTGTATTTACAAGTAATTGATGAAATTAAACGAGATATTGAAAAGGGGAAATATAAGGAAAAGGAGAAGCTACCTTCGGAATTTCAATTATCTAAGCTTCTTGGTGTTTCTCGTGCGACACTTAGAGAAGCATTGCGCATCCTTGAAGAAGATAATATCGTAACGCGAAGACATGGTGTAGGTACATTTGTTAACCCTAAACCTATTTTTTCATCAGGTATCGAACAATTAACAAGTGTGACATCAATGATCGAGAAATCTGGAAAGATTGCGGGTTCGCAATACTTATCTACAGATGTGCAAGATGCTACAGACGATGAAAAGAGTAGATTTGCTCCGAAATCAGTAAAGCGTTTAGCGAAGATTGAACGGGTTCGAACAGCGGATTGTAAACCTGTCGTTTTCTGTATCGATAAGATTCCAGAAGATTTAATACCACTTAATCGTGTACATAAAGAAGATTCCATCTTTAAACTTATGGAGGAATACGCGAATAAACGAGTAGCTTATGCAGTGACTTATATTGAACCGATTGGATATCATGATCGAATTTATAACATTTTAGACTGTCATCCAGAACAAACCTTATTACTCCTAAAACAAATGCACTATACAGAAGAGGATGAGGCAGTATTATATTCAGCAAACTATTTTCGATCTGATATGTTCAGCTTTCACGTGTTAAGAAAGCGTTTGTAAAATGTAGTTGAATGAATGTATGAAAGTAGTACATGATAAAAAATGAAGCGTATCCATTTGTGAAACGGCTTTCATTTTTTATGCTGAATTTTCCCGCTTTTGTGAATTATATCGAGGGGGTGGTTATAGCGTAGTTATTGAAGTAGGAAGTACTTATGATGTTTATAAAAATAATAGGGGGTTTAATCAATGAAGAAGCGTAAGTTTTTATTATTCTTTGCTGTTATTGCTAGTTTTAGTATGGTGTTAGCAGCTTGTGGAACTTCAAATGATAAGGAAGCAGACAAGGGAAGTGAAAAAGGCGAGTCAACGGATTATTCAGCAGCTATTGTTACCGATGAGGGTGGAGTAGATGATAAATCCTTTAACCAATCTTCATGGGAAGGGTTAAAGGCTTGGGGAGAGGAGCATGGACTTTCAAAAGGAAATGGGTTCGACTATGCGCAATCCTCAGATGAATCTGATTATCTTCCAAACTTAACAAGAATGACAAAAGAAGGCTATGATTTAATCTTTGGAGTTGGCTTTTTGCTTCAAGATTCGATAACTAAAGTGGCAAAACAAAATCCTGAAACGAATTATGCGATCGTTGACACAGTTGTTGAAGCACCCAATGTTGCTAGTTTAACCTTTGCCGAACACGAGGGATCATTCTTGGCTGGCGTTGCAGCAGCTATGAAAACAAAAACAAATAAATTAGGATTTATTGGTGGCGTTGATTCTGATTTAATTAATAAATTTGAAGCTGGATTTGTAGCTGGTGCTAAATCAGTAAATCCAGCAATCGAAATTGACATTCAATACGTAGGGAATTTCAGTTCTGCTGCAGACGGAAAGCTGATTGCTACGCGTATGTATAATGATGATGCCGACATTATTTATCATGCTGCTGGTGCTGCAGGAAATGGTGTATTTGCTCAAGCTAAAGATATTAAACAAAATGATCCAGAACGTGATATTTGGGTTATTGGTGTGGATCGCGATCAACACGAAGAGGGGAAAATTGGCGATCATAATGTAACATTTACATCAATGGTCAAGCGTGTAGATTTATCCGTACAAAAAGTAAGTAACATGGGACTAGAAGGAGATTTCCCAGGTGGAAAAATTCTTGAATTTGGGTTATCTGATGATGGCGTATTCTTAGCTAAAACAAATGAAGATGCAATAACAGACGAAATCGTTTCAGCTGTGGACGACTGGAAAGAAAAAATTATTAAGGGCGATGTAGATGTTCCACAAACAAGAGATGAACTGAAGACATTCGAGGAATCTTTATAGAACAATAATGAAGAGGCTGGTTGAACAGCCTCTTTGCATGTAATGTAAGCTGGAAGAAAGGTTAGCAACGGAAGCGAAATTCCAGCCCTCTTCCGTTGCTAGTTTTTCTGATAGCATGTAATGATTACTTGAATATTAAAGGAGTGAAGTCCCATGGATTATGTAATAGAAATGCTGAATATTCGGAAAGAATTCCCGGGGATAGTGGCTAATGATGACATTACTGTTCAACTTAAAAAGGGAGAAATACATGCTCTGCTAGGAGAAAATGGTGCTGGAAAGTCAACGTTAATGAATGTACTGTTCGGATTGTATCAGCCTGAGCTAGGTGAAATACGTGTCAAAGGAAAAAAGGTAAATATTGCAGATCCAAATGTTGCCAATCAATTAGGTATCGGTATGGTTCATCAACATTTTATGCTAGTAGAACCGTTTACGGTAACGCAAAATATTATTCTCGGTAGTGAGCCTACGAAGCACGGTAAGATTAATATAAAAAAAGCAGAACGAGAAGTTCAGGAGTTATCTGATCGTTATGGCTTACAGGTTGATGCTACAGCAAAGATAAGCGATATTTCGGTAGGTATGCAGCAACGGGTAGAAATCTTAAAGACACTATATCGTGGTGCTGATGTTTTAATCTTTGATGAACCAACTGCTGTACTTACTCCTCAAGAAATTAAAGAGTTGATGGAGATAATGAAAGCATTAATAGCAGAAGGCAAATCTATCATTCTAATAACACATAAACTAAAAGAGATTATGCAAATTTGTGACCGTTGTACAGTTATTCGTAAAGGAAAAGGAATTGGTACTGTAAATGTAGCGGAAACAAATGTAACCGAATTGGCCGCGCTTATGGTTGGAAGAGATGTCTCTTTTAAAACGGAAAAGAAAACCGCTGAACCTACTAATACAGTCTTAGAAATTAAAGATTTATTCGTAAAAGATTCAAGAAAGGTAAACATGGTTAAGGGCTTGAATCTAGACGTACGTGCCGGAGAAATTGTAGGGATAGCAGGGGTAGATGGCAATGGACAGTCAGAATTGATTGAAGCAATCACTGGATTAAAAAAAACAAACGCTGGAAGTATTCGGTTAAATGAAAAGGAAATTTCTAATTTATCCCCACGTAAAGTAACAGAAAGTGGAGTTGGTCATATACCTCAGGACCGACACAAGTTTGGGCTAGTATTGGATTTTCCTATTGGCGAAAATATTGTGTTACAGACTTATTACAAAAACCCCTATTCTAAATATAAGATTCTTAATTATAAAGAAATCTATCAAAAGGCAGAAAGTCTAATTTCCGAATATGATGTTCGAACTCCTAGTGCTTATACAAAAGCAAGGGCGCTGTCTGGTGGAAATCAGCAAAAGGCGATTATTGCAAGGGAAGTTGACCGTTCTCCAGCTTTGTTAATTGCTGCACAGCCAACTAGAGGACTTGATGTAGGAGCGATAGAGTTTATTCATCGCAAACTGATTGAAGAACGTGATAAAGGAAAGGCAATCTTACTCGTATCTTTCGAATTAGATGAGATATTAGATGTCAGTGATCGAATCGCCGTCATTTTTGATGGGAAAATTGTAGCAAATGTGTCACCAGAAAATACGAATGAACAGGAATTAGGGTTATTAATGGCTGGCAGTAACCAAGAAAAGGCAGGTGATAATCAATGAATTCGAACAAGTGGTTCAATATTCTAGTTCCTATTATTTCTGTTTTTATTGGTATACTTGCAGGAGCAATCATTATGCTTGGATTCGGGTATAATCCGATTCAAGGTTATGTCGCCCTGTTTAATGGAGCATTTGGAGACCCTTATTTCTTTGGTGAAACAATTCGACAGACAACTCCTTATATATTAACTGGACTCGCTATCGCATTTGCTTTTAGGACGGGGTTATTCAATATAGGAGCAGAGGGCCAGGTTATTGTTGGATGGCTAGCTGCTGTGTGGATAGGTACAACGGTAGAGGCACCTATGATCATTCATATACCATTAGCGCTTATCGTCGCTGCATTAGCTGGAGCTATTTGGGGGTTTATTCCTGGGGTATTAAAGGCGAGGCTTGGTGTTCATGAAGTAATTGTTACCATCATGATGAATTATATTGCCCTTTATAGTGCAAATGCAATTATCCGTAACGTACTAACTAATAATGCTGATAAAACAGAGATGATCGCACCAAGTGCATCTTTAGCTTCTGAATGGTTAGAAGGATTAACGTATTTTTCAAGGATGCATTATGGGATTTTAATTGCTCTATTTGCTGCAATGATCATGTGGTTTATCATTGAGCGAACGAATATTGGTTATGAGCTTAAATCGGTAGGTTATAATCAACATGCATCGAAATATGCCGGAATGAGCGTTAAACGCAACATCGTTTTGGCAATGGTTATTTCTGGAGCCTTTGCAGGACTAGCTGGTTCTATGGAAGGACTAGGAACCTATGGGAATATGACCGTTAGCTCTGGATTTTCGAATATTGGTTTTGATGGCATAGCAGTTGCGTTGTTGGGAGCTAATAGTGCAATTGGAGTAGTTCTTGCAGCATTTTTATTTGGTGCATTAAAGGTAGGGGCGCTAAATATGCCGACACAGGCGGGCGTTCCAAATGAACTTGTTGATATTATTATTGCATTAATCATTTTCTTTGTTGCATCTAGCTATATTATTCGTTGGATTATACTTCGCTTCAAAAAGGAGGGCAAATAAATGGGGTTTATTGAATTATTACAATCGATCATCCCAACTGCATTATTTTATTCAGCGCCTTTAATATTTACGGCATTGGGCGGAGTGTTTAGTGAGCGATCCGGCGTTGTTAATATTGGTTTGGAAGGGCTTATGGTAATGGGAGCTTTTGTTGGAATTGTCTTCAACTTAACCTTCGCTGATGTCTTCGGTGCATGGACACCATGGTTATCTATCGTCGTCGCAATGGTGATTTCTGCATTATTTTCGGTTATTCATGCAGTTGCTTCCGTATCATTTCGCGCTGACCAAGTTGTTAGTGGGGTTGCAATTAATTTTTTAGCGTTAGGGTTAGGTGTTTTCTTAACGAAGCAGTGGTATGATAAAGGGCAAACAGATATGGTTAGTCAGCCATTCTATACGACAGATGTTCCATTATTAGCGGATATACCTATCATCGGTCCAATTTTCTTTCAAGGGATTTATATTACTTCATATGTAGCTATCGTATTAGCGCTTATTGCATGGTACATTCTATATAAAACACCATTTGGTTTACGACTTCGCGCAGTCGGAGAACATCCGATGGCTGCAGATACAAATGGGATTAATGTATATAAATTACGTTATGTAGCAGTAATTATATCTGGGGCCATGGGTGGATTAGGTGGAGCTGTTTTTGCATTAACTATCGCGCTTAATTTCTCGCATGCTACAATTGTTGGGCAAGGGTTTATGGCTTTGGCAGCAGTTATTTTTGGGAAATGGCATCCACTTGGTGCGATGGGTGCGGCATTATTCTTCGGTTTTGCCCAGAGTCTCAGTGTAATTGGTGCAGGTATTCCTTTCTTGGCTGATGTACCACAGGTATTCCTGTTAATTGCACCATATGTATTAACGATTCTCGCTTTAGCAGGGTTTATTGGTAGAGCTGAAGCTCCAAGAGCAAACGGAGATCCATATATAAAAGGTAGCAGATAGATAACTATTTCAATCGGATTGCGTCTTATAGTCGCAACCCGGTTTTTTTTGTTTTATAATGGATGACAAATGGAAAATATGTGAAGAATAAAGTTGATAAATCTTAGAGAAATTCAGGAGGATGTTTATGCGCGAAATTTTAGAAACAACGAAAGATGTAAACGGACTACATCTTCATTTTATTCCAAATAAAAAATATAAGACAATTACATTGGTATTGAAATTAAAAGCTCCTTTAAGCAGGGACACGATAACAAAAAGAGCTTTAATTCCTTACATTTTAAAGCAAGGAACCAAAAAGTACCCTTCTAAGCAAAAGCTACAAATGAAATTAGATGATCTCTATGGTGCTTCTATTTCCATCGATGGTGCTAAAAAAGGAGAAAATCATATTATTAGTCTACGTCTTGAAATAGCGAATCAGAAATTTCTCGAGGATACAACGACGATTCTTGATGAAGGAATTAATTTATTGCACGAAATATTATTTGATCCGAATGTAACAAATCAACAATTTGAACAAGCCATTTTTAACAGAGAAAAAGAAACATTAAGACAAAAAATCAATGCATTAAAAGATGACAAAATGAGTTATGCTAATATGCGGTTAATTGATGAAATGTGTAATGGCGAACCATATCAATTACATGTACATGGTTACGAGGAAGATCTTAATAAACTTAATGAACAGAATTTATTTACTTACTATCAACAGATGCTTAAGGAAGATAGTATTGATCTCTATATACAAGGTGATTTGGACGAAGCGGTTATGGAGAGAAAATTATCCGCTGTATTTCATCGAGACGATCTTGAAGCAGAAAGAATGCAAATTACCAAAAACCCGAAGCCGGCTTCTGTTGAGAAAACCAAGCCTAGAGAAGTTATTGAAACAGATAAAATTCAACAGGCTAAACTGCATATCGGTTATCGAACAAATATTACATTTCAAGATGATGCCTATTATGCATTACATGTATTTAATGGCTTATTCGGAGGTTTTCCTAGCTCTAAATTATTTATAAATGTCAGAGAAAAAAATAGTTTAGCTTACTATGCTGCATCTAGAATGGAAAGTCATAAAGGTCTATTACTCGTATTTAGTGGTATTGCACCAGATGATTTTGAAAAAGCAAGAGATATCATAAGAGAGCAGATGACTGCAATGAAGCAGGGTGACTTTACAGAAAATGAATTAGATGAAACAAAAGCGTTAATATCCAATCAGTTACTAGAAACATTAGATCACCCTCAAGGAACCATAGAATTTTTGTATCAGCAAGTTTTATCTAATAAAAAAGTTGAACCTCTAGCGTTTATTGAACAGATTAAGCGCGTAACGAAAGAGGAAGTCGTTGCTGTTGCGAACAAGCTTGAAGAAGATACTCTCTATTTATTAACAGCAGAGAAAGGAGATTCTAATGAATAAGCATACGTATGAAGAGATCGGTGAAACGATTTACACAAAAAAATTGGAAAATGGCTTGGATGTTATCTTGTTGCCGAAAACAGAAATGGCAAAGACTCATGGATTATTTACGACAAATTATGGTTCGATTGATTTAGAATTTGTTCCTATCGGTAAGGACGAACTCGTAACTGTTCCAGAAGGAGTTGCCCACTTTTTAGAACATAAACTATTCGAAAGTGAGAAGGGTGATGTATTTGCTGACTTCTCCAAACAAGGTGCATCCGCCAATGCTTATACATCGTTTACGAAAACTGCCTATTTATTTACAGCCACCGATCAAATTGAGAAGAATGTAGAAACATTGATCGACTTTGTTCAAGATCCATATTTTACAGAACAATCAGTGGAAAAGGAAAAGGGAATTATTGCACAAGAAATAAACATGTATGATGACCAGCCCGATTGGCAATCTTTTATGGGTACAATAAAAGCAATGTTTAAGCACCATCCAGTTAACGTGGATATTGCAGGTACGGTGGAATCGATTAATAAGATTACAAAAGATGATCTATATACATGCTATAACACGTTTTATCATCCGGAGAATATGACGTTGTTTATTACTGGAAATTTTGATCCCAATCAAATGATGCAGCTAGTTGAACGAAATCAAAACCGCAAAGATTTTAAGGAAATGAAAGAGTTACGTAGGAATTTCCCAGTAGAACCTCAAGAAGTTGCGACAAAAGAGAAAAAAATAACAATGCCTGTTTCCATTACTAAATGTACAGTTGGTATCAAAGAAGCAAACCTAGACATTTCAAATGAAGCATTTCTGAAAAAGGATCTGCTACAAGGCATGATATTGGACCATTATTTTTCTAAGGGTGGCGAATTTTATCAGCTATTATATGAAGAGCAGTTAATTGATGATAGCTTCTTTTTTGAGACGAATTTAGATCGCAACTTTGGTTATACTTTAATAGGTAGTAATAGTGAGCGGCCTACTGAATTTGCTGATACATTAAAAGAAATGTTACTTCGGATAACGAACGCAAAGCTTACTAGCGAAACATTCGAACGGATAAAAAGAAAAAAAATTGGAAAGTTGCTCCGGAGTATGAATAACTTAGAGACAATGGCTAATTTATATACACATTACCATATTTTGGATTTGGACTTTTTCTCCATATTATCAACAGTGAGAGCTTTAACATTCGAAGATGCTCAGCAATTTATGCAGAACTGGATTAGTGAAGAGCGTTTATCTGTTTGTACAATCGCTGCGGAGTAAATACAATGGGGAAGAATGTTTTAATTGTTGGTGCGAGTGGCGATATTGGTGTGGCAATTGCTAAACAATTGGCAGAGCAAAATTATCAGCTTATTCTTCATTACAATCATAACAAACAGGCACTTGAAGCTTTCCGTAAAAGTATCGAACCGGAAAAAATTCTTTCTATGCTACAAGCAGATTTAAGTAATGCAACTGCTTGCAAGGCCTTTGTTAAGCAGCTCGTTTTCCCTATTGATGCAGTTGTTTTTGCAAGTGGCAAAGCACACTTTGGTTTGTTTCAAGATACACCCGAAGATGTAATGGATGAGATGCTCCAGCTTCACATAAAATCGCCTTGGATGATCGTAAAAGAATTATTACCGTCCATGATTCATACAGGCGGGCAAGTTATTTTTATTACATCTATTTGGGGTGAACAAGGTGCCAGTAATGAAGTCATTTATTCATCTGTAAAAGGTGCACAAAATAGCTTTGTAAAGGCCTTAGCTAAAGAAGTGGGACCGTCGGGCGTTTCGGTAAATGCAATTAGTCCGGGCTATATCGAAACCAAAATGAACCAACATCTTTTAGATGAAGAGAAAGCAGAAATTATAGCTGATATTCCGCTAAATCGAGCTGGGAAGCCAGAAGAAATTGCACATATGACTAGTTTTTTACTTTCCGGGAATAGTAGCTATATTCAAGGAGAAATAATCAATGTTACCGGTGGCTGGTAATCTAGCCAACAGTTTTGATATGTTCACTTTTGTTCCTTCATGCATGTATAAACAAGGAAATAATTCAAATACTATGCATGTAAAAATATTGAAGGAGGAGAAAGTATGTCAGTTCTTGATAACTTTGATTCGTGGAAAAGTTTCCTTGCAAATAAGCTTAATCAAGCACAAGAGCAAGGGATGAGTGAACAAACGATACAAAATATGGCACAAGAGGTCGGCGACTATCTTGCACAAAATGTCGACGCAAAGAATAATGAAGAGGCAATTTTACGTGATTTATGGAATGCCGCTTCAGAGGATGAGCAACAAGCTATTGCAAATACAATGGTGAAATTTGTGCAAAATCAAGGCAATACAAAATAGGGACTATTTTGTATTCATTTACGAAGTTGTTTATTTTTAAATAAACAGCTTCTTTTTTTTATTTCTTATGATAATCTCTTTTCACTTGGAGTAAAATCCTTTATTATATAGTTATATCGTTAAAATTAAATTGAAGAAGGTCTGTAAAAAAGTTGTCACTTAAAGGAGCTTTTTATGGAGAAGACAGAATGGTATCTTGAATATGAAATTCAAATTAACCGACCTGGTTTACTTGGTGATATTTCGTCGTTATTAGGTATGTTATCCATAAATATTATTACAATTAATGGTGTGGAAAATGCACGTAGAGGTATGCTATTATTGTCGCAATTTGATGAAAATATAACACGCCTAAAATCAATTTTAGAAACAATGGACATGATCAACGTTACTAAACTTCGAAAGCCTAAACTCAGAGATAAAATGGCAGTGCGACATGGAAGATATATACATAGAGATGTTGACGATCGTAAGACCATTCGATTTGTCCGTGATGACCTAGGGCTATTGGTTGATTTTATGGCGGAGTTATATAAAAAAGAAGGTCATAAATTAATTGGGATTCGCGGAATGCCAAGAGTTGGCAAGACGGAGTCAGTTGTAGCAGCTAGTGTTTGTGCAAATAAGCGATGGCTGTTTGTATCCAGTACGTTATTGAAGCAGACAGTTCGTAGTCAATTAATCGAGGGAGAATACAACCCAGATAACATTTATATCATTGATGGAATGGTTTCGACAAGACGTGCTAATGAAAAGCACTGGCAGCTAATTCGAGAGGTTATGCAGCTACCTGCTATAAAGGTAGTTGAACATCCGGATATATTTGTACAATCAACAGAGTATAAAATGGATGACTTTGATTACATTATTGAACTAAGAAGTTATGAGAATGAAGAAATTACGTATGAACCTATTGAAAGACAACAATTTAGTCAAGAAGATGGATTCTCTACGTTCGATTTTTAAAATGGATGGTGTTTGAAATGGAAATTGGAGCAAGGCTAAAGGAAGCAAGGGAGGCAAAGAACCTCTCATTAGAAAGTTTGCAGGAAACAACAAAGATTCAAAAAAGGTATTTACTTGCCATAGAAGAAGGTAATTTACATATTCTACCAGGAAAATTCTATGCAAGAGCATTTATTAAGGAATATGCAAATGCAGTAGGACTTGATCCGGATGAATTGATGGAAGAATTTAAAGAAGAAGTACCGAAAACGGAAGAACCTGATGGAGAGCAGCTAAGTAGGATTCAACGGACTCGTAAGGAGACGAATGCCGAAAAGACTCCTTCAAGCTTTTCGATCTTCCCTACGATCATCGTCGTGTTACTAATTATTGGTATTATCGTAGTTGCCTTGATCTTTATTAATCAAAATATGTCGGGAAATGCTAATAATGAAGAAGTGAAAGAAGACGATAGTGTTGTGATTAATGATGATAAACGTTCAAAACAACCAGCAGAAGAAGATACAAAGAGTGATGAAGAAAATAAAACTGATGAAAGTGATGAAGCTCAGAACGATAAAAATGATGAATCAGAAGCAGCTTTTTCTGTCATAGAGAAAGGTGAAGGAAGTACTCCGGAATCGATTGTTGCCTTCAATTATTCTGGTGAGGAAGTGGAGGCAACTCTTGAAGCTGAAGGGGATACATGGCTTGGTGTTAAAACGGAAGATGGGGAAACGTTCTTTGAAGAGGCTATGTTTAATGAGGAAAAATCACCTTTAGAACTGAAGCTTACAGGGAAAGATCGTGTGTTCTTCAAAATCGGTAATGCATCTGTACTTACGATTACCATTAATGGAGTGGAAATGGAATATCCAGTTGACCCACAAACCGTAAGACAAAATATATGGATAGAATTAAATCAAGAAGCTGAATAACTGATAAGCCCTTCCTTTCAACTTGTTGGGAAGGGTTTTAATTTATAGATGCTTACACGAGGAGGATGTATAAATGAATGTACCAAATAAAATAACGTTATCTCGAATACTTTTAATACCAGTTTTTATTATTTTAATGAGTGTGCCATTTGATTGGGGATCGTGGGACATTGGTGAAGCTCAATTACCTCTGACTCATTTTGTTGCTGGATTATTATTTATTGTCGCCGCCGCTACTGATTGGATTGACGGCCACTATGCAAGAAAATACAATTTGGTAACAAATTTAGGTAAGTTTTTAGATCCGCTTGCAGATAAGTTACTTGTTTCAGCAGCATTAATCATACTGGTAGAAATGGGGGTAGCTCCAGCATGGGTAGTTATCATTATTATCAGTAGAGAATTTGCAGTCACAGGTCTTAGACTTGTTGCTGCTGGTGAAGGAATTGTTTTAGCAGCTGGGAGTATGGGTAAATTGAAAACGGCAACGCAGATGATTGCTATAGCAGTATTACTACTGCATAATTTTCCGTTTGCCTATATAGGATTTCCATTTGGACAATGGATGCTGTATATTAGCCTGTTCTTTACTATTTTATCTGGGGTTGATTATTTCATGAAAAACTGGCATGTAATGAGGGATTCAAAATGACCAAAAAAGTGAAAGCTGAGATTATTGCTGTAGGAACAGAATTACTGCTCGGTCAGATTGCAAATACGAATGCGCAATGGCTATCGCAGCAACTTGCTCAGTATGGAGTTAACATATATAACCATGTTGTCGTCGGTGATAACCTACGCCGCGTCGAAGAGGCATTTAGACAAGCACATCTGCGATCCGATATTATTTTAGTAACTGGTGGGTTAGGGCCAACAGAAGATGACTTAACAAGAGAGGCTTTTCAAGCATTATCGAATTTATCGATGGTGGAACACAAGCCTTCCATGGATAAAATACAAGCATATTTTCATAAGCAAGACGTTGAGATGACCCCGAATAATCGAAAGCAGGCTCGTGTTTTTGAAACAGCAGATGTTTGGAAAAACAGTGTAGGGATGGCTCCAGGGATGATGGTAACATTTGAAGGTCGGAAATGGATATTTTTACCTGGTGTTCCCAGGGAAATGAAATCACTTGCTATCGAGCATGTATTCCCAACGATTCAGCAAATGGTTAGTCAGCATGAAATCATAAAATCTGTCGTATTAAAATTTATAGGAATAGGTGAGTCCAAGCTAGAACATGAACTGCGGGACATGATTCAAGCCCAGACAAATCCGACTATTGCACCGTTAGCCCAGGATGATGGGATCGTGATTCGGTTAACAGCTAATGGAGAATCAGAGCAACAAGTAGATGAATTACTAGATAAAACCAAATCAAAAATTTTAAATTTAGTAGGTCACTATTTTTATGGAGTCAATCAAGCCACGCTAGAAGGGGAAATTGTAGAACTGCTAAGGAAAGATAGCAAACAACTAGCAACTGCTGAAAGTCTAACAGGAGGACTATTCTCCGGAAAGCTTTCATCTGTTCCTGGTGTTTCTGACGTGTTTCGTGGAGGCATTGTTTCATATAATAACGAGGTAAAACAAAATGTTTTAGGCGTACCACCTCAGGTGATTGAGGAATATGGTGCTATTAGTAAGGAATGTGCTTTAGCAATGGCAAAAAACGCAGCAACGAAACTCAATGCATCCATCGGTATTGGGTTTACTGGAGTTGCTGGACCTTCAGAAACAGAAGGAAAGTCTGTTGGTACAGTATATATTGCTATATATGATCAAGCTGGACATACGATAAGAGAGAAATGTCAATTTCAAGGAGATCGAGATACGATAAGAAGAAGAACTGTTCAGAAAGGTTTAGAGCTTTTGTACAATCATTTAAAATGATAAAGTTAGCAGAATAATTGAATGGATAATTACATAGTTACGCGGAAATCTATTCTATAATTCTTTTTCCTTTTGTTATTCCCCTCTAAAAAAGGGAACATTTATTCGTTTTTTGCTTGGCAAAAGGTCGAAAACCATGTATGATGTAAGTAGATTATTAAAGGAGGACGACGCTTTGAGTGATAGAAAACAAGCTTTAGATATGGCGTTAAGACAAATAGAGAAACAATTCGGTAAAGGTTCCATTATGAAACTTGGAGAACAAGCTGAACAAAAAATTGCTACCATACCGAGTGGTTCACTAGCATTAGATGTTGCCTTAGGTATTGGAGGTTATCCGAGAGGGAGAGTAGTTGAAATTTATGGTCCAGAATCCTCTGGTAAAACAACTGTAGCTTTGCATGCTATTGCCGAAGCACAGCGTCAAGGTGGACAAGCTGCGTTTATCGATGCAGAACACGCATTAGACCCTACTTATGCCCGTGCTTTAGGAGTGAATATTGAAGAATTACTCCTTTCACAGCCTGATACAGGAGAGCAAGCATTAGAAATCGCCGAAGCGTTAGTTCGTAGTGGTGCCGTTGATATTATTGTAGTCGATTCTGTTGCAGCGTTAGTTCCTAAAGCCGAAATAGAAGGTGAAATGGGAGACTCTCATGTTGGTCTTCAGGCTCGTTTAATGTCACAGGCTTTAAGGAAGCTTTCTGGTGCAATTAATAAATCAAAAACAACAGCCATTTTTATTAACCAAATCCGTGAAAAGGTCGGCGTCATGTTTGGTAATCCTGAAACAACACCTGGTGGAAGAGCACTTAAATTCTACTCCTCTGTTAGATTAGAAGTACGTCGTGCAGAGTCATTAAAACAAGGCAATGATATGGTAGGAAATAAGGCAAGAATTAAGGTAGTGAAAAATAAAGTAGCACCGCCATTTAAACAAGCCGAAGTAGATATTATGTATGGAGAAGGTATATCCAAAGAAGGAGAAATATTGGATATTGGATCAGATTTGGATATTGTCCTTAAGAGCGGTGCTTGGTATTCTTATAATGAAGAAAGACTTGGTCAAGGTCGAGAGAATGCGAAGCAGTTCCTAAAAGAAAATACGAATGTGATGACGGAAATTCATGAGGCTATTCGCAGTCATTATAATCTTGATGATCAGCCAAAGGAAGAAGTAGAAGAAGCCGGTCAGGAAAGTTTAGATGTCTAGTCAATAATTAAAAAGTCTGGGATAAAAGTAAATAAGAAACAATCAAAACGAGCTATAATTAGTTAAAGTTGATTATAGTTCGTTTTTTTGATTAGAATTAATAATTTAGCACCTAAAATAAGCGAGACTCCCGCGGAAACGGATATATTTCAGGTTGCGATGATTATATTCCCATAGTGATAAAATAATTGTTTGTATTTTGAGTGAGAAGTTATGTTTGTCTAAAGCACTTATTAACAAAAATATTACTATCTCTTAACTAAAGTAAGTATATTTCCATTATTTACACAAGTAATCGCGACAACTTGTGACGTTTCCTTGACATTCGCATTCTACACAATTAAAATTAATACTGTATAGATTTATCATTTCAATGATATATTTTATTGTTTATCGCATTGAAAATGCTACATGCCGACAATAATTTAATTGTACAACTTTATAGCAATAGGAGGTGAAATCATGGACAGTCTTTTACTCATCTCCATTTTGCTTGGAATCCTAATCGTCGGTATTGTTGTTGGTTATCTGATTCGTAAATCTATTGCTGAAGCTAAAATTTCTAGTGCTGAAACATTAGCTAAACAAATCGTTGATGAGGCACATCGGAATGCAGATGCCTCCAAAAAAGAGGCGCTTCTTGAAGCGAAGGATGAAAATCATAAACTTCGCCAACAGACCGAAGATGAACTTCGTGAACGACGTAACGAAGTACAAAAGCAAGAAAATCGTCTGATGCAAAAAGAAGAAAATCTGGACAGAAAAAGTGAAACACTAGACAAGCGTGAGCTTATGTTAGAGAGGAAAGAACAGTCGTTAACAGAAAAACAACAACAAATTGAAGAAATGGAAAGCAAAGTGGAAGCTACATTACAAGAGCAGCAAACCGAGCTTGAACGCATTTCAGGATATACAACAGACCAGGCTAGACAAATTATTCTTGAAAGAATCGAACAAGAAGTTGCGCATGAATCAGCATTATTAATAAAAGAGGCTGAGAATCGCGCAAAAGAAGAAGCAGATAAAAAAGCCAAAAGCATCCTATCGTTAGCTTTACAACGCTGTGCTGCTGACCACGTTGCTGAAACAACCGTCTCAGTTGTTAACCTTCCTAATGATGAAATGAAAGGACGAATTATTGGTCGTGAAGGGCGGAATATTCGTACGCTAGAAACGCTGACAGGTATTGATTTAATTATTGATGATACTCCAGAAGCAGTAATTTTATCTGGATTTGATCCGATTAGAAGAGAAACAGCTCGCCTCGCTTTAGAAAAACTCGTACAAGATGGAAGAATCCATCCAGCACGAATAGAGGAAATGGTAGATAAGGCGAGACGCGACGTAGATGAATATATACGTGAGATTGGTGAAGAAACAACGTTTGAAGTAGGTGTGCATGGCTTACATCCAGACTTAATAAAGATTCTTGGTAGATTAAAATATCGTACAAGCTATGGACAAAATGTATTGAAGCATTCAACTGAGGTTGCATACCTTTCTGGATTGCTTGCTGCTGAACTAGGTGAAGATGAAACATTGGCAAGAAGAGCGGGACTACTCCATGATATTGGTAAAGCAATAGATCATGAAGTGGAAGGAAGTCACGTCGAAATTGGTAAAGAACTTGCAATGAAATATAAGGAACATGAGGTTGTCATTAATTCGATAGCTTCTCACCATGGCGATGAAGAGCCTACTTCCATTATCTCAGTATTGGTTGCTGCAGCGGACGCGCTATCTGCAGCAAGACCTGGTGCTAGAAGTGAAACGTTGGAAAATTATATTAAGCGATTAGAGAAATTAGAAGAGATTTCTGAATCGTTCACTGGAGTGGAAAAATCATTTGCTATTCAGGCGGGAAGAGAAATTCGCATTATGGTAAAGCCTGATGAAATCGATGATGTAGAATCCGTTCGAATCGCACGGGACATCCGCAAGCGAATTGAAGGAGAACTTGATTACCCAGGTCATATTAAAGTAACGGTAATCAGGGAAACGAGAGCTGTTGAATATGCAAAATAAAAAGTGGTCATAGACCGCTTTTTATTTTGCGTATTTTAAGGATGACTGCATATTTTTCCTTACATAATGACTAGAAATTTTGACAAGATAAACACGGTATGAAAGACTTAAAGTAATCAAAAGGATAGGATGATAAGATTAATGAAAATTTTATTTATTGGAGATATCGTTGGCTCTCCAGGTAGAAATATGGTACAGGAATATTTGCCTAAGTTAAAAGAGAAATATCGACCAAATCTTACTATTGTTAATGGGGAAAATGCTGCATCAGGTAAAGGAATAACTGAAAAAATTTATAAACAATTTCTGGAGTGGGGAGCCCAAGTTGTTACAATGGGAAACCATACATGGGATAAGCGGGAAATATATGATTTTATAGACGATGCTAAGAATATGATCCGTCCAGCAAACTTTCCGGAAAATAATCCTGGAAAAGGAATTATTTATGTAAATATTAATGGAATTGAAGTCGCTGTTATGAATTTACAAGGAAGGACATTCCTTCCACCTAGTGATGATCCGTTTACTAAAGCAGATCAATTAATAGAGGAAGCTAAAAAACGAACAAATATAATTTTTATAGATTTTCATGGCGAAGCAACTAGTGAAAAACAGGCATTAGGATGGTATGTAGACGGTCGTGCTAGTGCAGTCGTTGGTACTCATACGCATACACAAACCGCTGATGAACGCATATTGCCTGGTGGTACTGCATATATATCCGATGTAGGGATGACGGGCCCGTATGATGGAATATTAGGCGTAGAGAAAGAAGCGGTGATCCAACGGTTTTTAACTTCCATGCCTGTACGTTTTGAAATTACAAAAAAGGGAAGAAGTCAGTTAAATGGTTTTTTCGTTACGATTGATGATAAAAGTGGGAAAGCAACAAAGGTGGAGCGCATTCTAATAAATGATGATCATCCGTTTATTTATTGATTATTTGAATGTTTCGAATTATTAATGCATAATAGGGTAATAAGCTAACATCTCCAGGAATATAGTAGCAATAGAACTATAATAGTTAATGAAGGAGGTACTAGTAATGGAAGTATTAAAGGTGTCAGCAAAATCAAATCCCAATTCAGTAGCAGGTGCACTTGCGAATGTTTTAAGAGAACGCGGCTCAGCAGAAATTCAAGCGATAGGCGCTGGTGCATTAAATCAAGCTGTAAAGGCAGTAGCAATTGCTAGAGGATTTGTTGCACCAAGTGGAGTTGACCTCATCTGTATTCCGGCATTTACTGATATTTTAATTGATGATGAAGAACGTACAGCAATTAAATTAATCGTAGAACCTCGTTAGCATGATAAGCTGAATTACGAAGATTAGAGTGTTACGTAAAGCGTAGCACTTTTTTATTGTCTAGAAAATTATAGGAAATTATAAAGTTTGCCCATGTGGATAACTATGAGAATGTTGAGCTCCAGCGCCCAGAAACGAGGCTACTTCACGAATCGTCCTAATCTAAGTCATCATCGACTTGCAAATTCAATCGTGATTCTTTTATCTCCGTCGGCTCGCTCCAGCCGCTACGCTTCTAATCGGGTGCTTTCACTTTTGTTCTGTTTTACTTTTTCTTTCAAGAAGATTAGATAGAACGAGAGAAGGGTACCAACTGTGTCCCATTAATAGCAAGCAGATCATTTCTGCTTGGCATGATGAAATTTGATTCATGTGATTTCATATTTAGCTCATATATAACTGGCAGTAATATCCTACTTCAAAGAATAAAGTGAAACCATTATGTAAGTGGGGGACCGTTTGCCAGTAAATGTCCGATTGGTTCAAAGTCCTTAAGGTCATACCCCTGTGGTACTAAGTGATGAACAAATCACCTCCACTGATTGAAGTTTCATTTTATTTGTTTTGACTATGCTATAAAAGAGTGACATATTTCGTAATCTTTCACTGTCAGAAAGAAGTTTTTAGTGGCGGGAAACGGATAGATATTGTTAAAATAAGTGCGAAGCATTATACTATAATAATTGGACTTATTTGCGATGATTGAATGATAGAGAGGAGCATAAAGATGAACGAAGAACAGCGTAAACAACAAGCGCAAATTAAACAGCTGGATGCCGCGGACAGAAAATCCGGACAGGATAAACCGTTAAGTGAAAAAACAAGTGCTGATTTTGCAAAATACTTTGAAACTACCTATGAACCACCTAACCTAAATAAGGCACGAAAACGTGGCCGGGACAAGATTAATGTTCATTATGATTTTGCTATCCCAGAAGACATGGAGAAAATTGGTGAAGGAAAGAAGTTTTTAATACGTACATACGGTTGTCAAATGAATGAACATGATACAGAAGTGATGGCTGGAATTTTAACGGAAATGGGGTATGAATCCACTTCGGATACAAATAAAGCGGATATTATACTTCTTAACACTTGCGCAATAAGAGAAAATGCAGAAAACAAAGTGTTCGGTGAAATCGGTCATTTGAAGCCATTAAAATTAGAAAAGCCAGATCTCATACTTGGAGTATGTGGTTGTATGTCTCAAGAGGAGTCAGTGGTAAACCGAATTTTAAAGAAACACCAGCACGTAGACTTAATATTTGGTACGCATAATATTCATCGCCTACCACACCTTGTGAAAGAAGCCATGTTTGGCAAAGAAAAGATTGTAGAAGTATGGTCTAAAGAAGGAGATGTTATTGAAAATCTTCCGAAGGCCAGAAAAGGTAAAATTAAAGCGTGGGTTAACATTATGTATGGCTGTGACAAGTTTTGTACGTATTGTATTGTTCCAATGACACGCGGAAAGGAGCGAAGTCGAAGGCCTGAGGATATTATTCAAGAGGTTCGTCATTTGGCTGCTCAAGGATATCAAGAAGTTACGTTATTAGGTCAAAATGTAAATGCCTATGGAAAGGATTTTGATGATATTACTTATGGGCTTGGAGACTTAATGGATGATCTTCATCGTATTGACATACCGAGAGTTCGATTTACGACATCACACCCTAGAGATTTTGATGATCGATTAATCGAAGTACTTGCTCAAGGTGGAAATCTGCTTGATCATATTCATCTGCCTGTTCAATCAGGAAGCAGTGAAATATTGAAAAAAATGAATCGAAAATACACAAGAGAATCTTACTTGGAGCTTGTTCGTAAGATTCGAGAAGCAATGCCAAATGCTACATTAACAACTGATATCATAGTTGGCTTCCCAAATGAGACAGAGGAACAATTTGAAGAAACGATGAGTTTAGTGGAAGAGGTTGGCTTTGAAGCTGCCTACACATTTATTTATTCACCAAGAGAGGGCACACCTGCAGCACGTAAAAAAGATGATGTACCTGAGGAAGTGAAAAAACAACGTTTATATCGCTTAAATGAGCTTGTTAACAAACAATCTGCTGCTTCAATGAAAACATACCAAGATAGGGTTGTTAAGGTTCTTGTTGAAGGTGAGAGTAAGAAAGATCCAAATGTTCTCGCTGGCTATACAGAGAAAAACAAGCTAGTGAACTTTAAAGGACCGAAATCTGCAATTGGTAAGATAGTTGAAGTAAAAGTAACAGAAGCGAAAACGTGGTCATTAAATGGTATAATGGTAGAAAAAATGGTTGAGGTGGAATAGCATGGCAGAATATACTCGTAAACAAGTACTTGAGGAAGCAAAAAAATTAGCAAGTATGCTTGCAAATACAGCAGAAATAGATCGCTTTAAACAAGTAGAAGCTAAAATAAATGAGAATAAGAAAGTGCAGCAGCTTATTACAAAAATAAAGGCACTACAGAAGCAAGCTGTCAACTTACAGGCTTATGATAAAAAGGAAGCATTAAAGAAAGTTGAAGAGCAAATCGATATCTTTCAAGCTGAAATCGATGCGATACCAGTTGTTCAAGAATTCAAAGAAACACAAGTGGTCGTGAACGATGTATTACAACTCGTAACTGGAACCATCGCCAGAGAAGTTACGAATAATGTTATTCAGTCAACTGGTGGCGATATTTTGGCAGGAGAAACAGGGTCGAAATTGAAAAACAAATCTGGCTGTAGTCATTAATGACAATCAGACAGGGAAATGATTTCCTGTCTGATTTCGTATGTAAAATTCCTACATAACTTTCCTCCTTTTCATAAATAGCTATGCACTTTAGGTATTTGTCTTGCATAAAATGACTATGAAAAAAGAGGAGGTAAAGGTAATTATGACTTTTCTAGATAAAGAATATAGAGAGATCATTACGAAAGCGGTATGTGGAAAAGGTCGCAAATTCACGCAAGCATCACATTCCATTTCGCCATCACATAGACCTTCTAGTATTTTGGGGTGCTGGGTAATTAACCACCTGTACAATGCTAAGAAAAAGTCAGAAGACACTGTTGAAGTTAATGGTAGCTATGACATTAATATTTGGTATTCGTATAATGATAATACGAAAACAGAAGCAATAACAGAAAGAGTAACGTATTGCGATATTATTCCTCTTTCCGTAAAGGATGATCATTGCCTAAACGATGACTTTGATGTTATTGCTAAGGTCGTACAGCAACCAAATTGTTTAGAGTGTAATATTGCGAATAAAGGGCATAAAATTGTGGTGGAAATTGAAAGGGAATTTATTGTGCAGGTAATTGGTGATACCAAAATTGCTGTAAGAGTTGATCCAAAGCGTGAAAAATTTGATGATGATGACAGTGATAGTTGGGATTTTGAATTAACAGATGATGAATTAGATAGTGTAGAGCCAGATTTTCTTGATAAGAAGGATTAAAAAAATTACGGGGGATTATATTCCTCGTAATTTTTTTTGTAAAATAGCTAAATTAGGCATGAATGTAAATACAAATAGATTTATCGTATCGCAAACCTATTGTATGCTATAATGACAAAAGAATAATTGTGCTTTTTGGGGGATAAAACATGGCAAAGCAAACACCAATGATGGAACAATATTTAAGAATTAAAGCAGAACATAAAGATGCATTTCTCTTCTTTCGACTCGGTGATTTTTATGAGATGTTTTTTGACGATGCTGTATTAGCGGCAAGAGAGCTAGAGATTACACTAACCAAAAGAGATTCGAATAGTGATGATCCAATTCCGATGTGCGGCGTGCCATACCACTCAGCAGAAAATTACATAAAAATTCTAGTAGAAAAGGGATATAAGGTTGCAATATGTGAACAAGTAGAAGATCCGAAAGTTGCTAAAGGAGTTGTAAAGCGAGAAGTAATTCAATTAATAACTCCCGGAACAGTCATGGAGAAAAACATGCTAAATGAAAAGGAAAATAATTTCATTGCTAGTCTTTCTCATTTTGAAAATAGCTATGTTGTTGTTTATAGTGATCTATCAACTGGAGAGAATCGGATTGCACTGTTTGAAACGGATTGGAGTGGAGTCATACATGAATTGTATAACCAGCCAATTCGAGAAATTGTAGTTTCCTCTAAATTAGATGAGGATTTACAAACTCAATTGCGTGAAAGGTTAAAGGTGACGCTATCCTATCAAGATGAAGTAACCTTTAATGCGGAATATCGTGATTTATGTAATAACCTTCATGATGAACGGCTTTTAAATGCTTTTAGCAGATTGTTAAATTATATTCAACACACGCAAAAGCGTTCGCTTGATCACATGCAGCAAGCAGAACTTATTGAATTAGATAACTATCTCTCATTGGATATGTACTCAAAGCGCAACCTAGAGCTTACGGAAACAATGATGAAAAAAGAAAAGCGTGGTAGCTTACTCTGGGTATTGGATAAGACAGTAACAGCAATGGGCTCTCGGATGGTAAAAAAATGGCTGGAAAGGCCGTTATTGAATCGAACGCTTATTGAAGAACGTTTAGAGATCGTAGATGGTTTGTATCAGCAATTTATGGAAAGAGATGATTTGCGAGAAATACTGAAATCCGTATACGATTTAGAACGACTCGCTGGAAGAATAGCATTCGGTAATGTGAACGCAAGAGATCTTATTCAATTACGAGAATCATTGAAAAAAATACCACATCTTAAAGCTCTTTTGGAGCAATTTTCACAGCCTGAGATTCAAAGGCTTGCACAAAACTTTTATTATCCTACACATATTGTTGATTTATTAGATAAAAGTTTAGTAGATGATCCACCGATTTCTGTAAAAGAAGGAGGGATCATTAAGGATGGTTATCACCAACAATTAGATACGTATAAGGATGCTTCTAGAAATGGCAAGCAATGGATTGCGGCATTAGAGCAAAAGGAGAAACAGGAAACAAATATTAAGTCATTGAAAATTGGTTATAATCGTGTATTTGGATATTATATTGAAGTTACAAAAGCAAATTTACATTTACTGCCTGAAGGTAGATATCATAGAAAACAAACATTAACAAATGCAGAACGATTTATAACCCCTGAATTAAAGGAAAAAGAGCAGCTAATCCTGGAAGCAGAAGAAAAAAGTGTAGAACTGGAATATCAGCTATTTATAGAGATTCGTGATCAGATGAAAGCATATATACCGGAATTACAGCGCTTGGCTGATGCCATCAGTCATATTGACGTCCTTCAAGGATTTGCTACGGTAAGCGAAGCAAATAACTATGTGAGGCCTACATTTGCAATGAACCACCAATTGCAGATTAGACAAAGTAGACATCCCGTGATCGAGCAGGTCATGAAGGAAGGCTCGTTTGTTCCGAATAATATTGATCTTGATGAGGAAAATAATATCTTATTAATAACGGGACCGAATATGTCAGGGAAGAGTACGTATATGCGGCAGCTGGCATTAACCGTAATTATGGGGCAGATCGGTTGTTTTGTACCGTGTGAATCTGCTGAATTGACATTATTTGATCAAATATTTACTAGAATTGGCGCTGCTGATGATCTCGTAGCAGGGCAAAGTACATTTATGGTAGAAATGCTTGAAGCAAATCATGCAATCGCAAATGCTACGGATAAAAGTTTAATTTTACTTGATGAAATTGGTCGTGGGACAAGCACGTATGATGGTATGGCACTTGCACAAGCGATTATCGAATACATTCATAACCATATTCATGCAAAAACCCTATTTTCTACGCACTATCACGAACTGACTGCATTAGAGAACACGTTAGCAAATTTGAAAAATATTCACGTACGTGCTGAGGAATACGAAGGAAATGTTGTCTTTCTGCATCAGATTAAACAAGGTGCCGCAGATGAAAGCTATGGTATTCATGTTGCTAAATTAGCAGATTTACCAAACCCGTTAATTGAACGGGCAAGTGAAATATTAAACGAATTAGAAGGTAAAGGGGCAAAGCCTACTTCGTTGCCCTCCGCACAAGAAACAAATTCTACTGGACAGCTATCACTATTTACTGAAGCGGAAGCACCAAATAAAGCCAGTAGTTCGAAGGCAAAAGTGGAAAGTCCGGTTATAGAGGAATTAAAAGCAATCGATTTGTTTGACATGACACCGATGGATGCAATGAATGAATTATATCGCTTACAGAAAATGATTAAAAAATAATGTAGAAAGGATTGTTTGCATGAAGATCATACAAATGCCAGAGGCACTTGCAAATAAGATAGCTGCTGGCGAAGTTGTGGAACGACCTGCTTCTGTAGTGAAAGAACTGGTTGAGAACAGTATTGATGCAAACAGTACATGGATTAAAATTGAGATTATGGAGGCAGGGCTTCAAGAAATAAAAGTAACGGATAATGGTGAAGGGATGACTGAAGCCGATTGTGAAAGAGCATTTCTTCGTCATGCAACGAGTAAAATAAAAAATGAAACAGATCTATTCCACGTGAAAACATTGGGGTTCCGCGGGGAGGCTCTTGCTAGTATTGCTTCTGTTAGTAAACTAACCGTTCAAACTTCCACAGGAGATGAAGCGGGTACTTTGTTAGTTTTAGATGGTGGGAAGGTAGCGGAGAAAAAGAAAACAGCGGCGAGAAAGGGTTCAGAAATAACAGTAAGTGATTTATTTTTTAATACTCCAGCTAGATTAAAATATATGAAGACGATTCACACAGAGTTAGGGCATATAACGGATTTGCTTAACCGCTTGGCATTATCCCACCCGGAGGTTCGCTTTGAAGTAACACATAATGGAAAGGGTTTGTTTAAGACAGCAGGTACAGGAGACTTGTTACAGGTAATATCCCAAGTTTATGGTATGAATGTAGCGAAGCAAATGCTCTATGTAAATCATAAAACATTAGATTTCTCTATTGAAGGATATATAGCTAAACCTGAAGTAACAAGGGCATCTCGAAATTATATGTCCACCATCATTAATGGTAGGTATATCAGAAGCATTCCGTTAAATCAGGCTATTCTTAGAGCTTATCATACGTTATTGCCGATTGGCAGATCACCAATTGTTGTCCTAACCATTCAAATGGACCCTATATTAGTCGATGTAAACGTACACCCGACAAAATTGGAGGTTCGCTTTAGTAAGGACAAAGAATTATTTACTGCCATTGAAAACACGATAAAAAGTAAGTTTAAAGATATTACCTTAATTCCTGAAATCCAACAAAAGCCGATCGTACGAGAAAAAACAGTACAGGATTCTTTATCGTTTAATGACCAAATTGAAAAGCCGCGTAAGCAAGCTTGGAGTAATGAAAAAATTTACGAAGGTCAGCAACCTATTCATCAAGTATCTACTCCTGAAGCGGAACAAGAAACGGAAGACTTGCAACCTGATTTGCAAATAGAACAGGTTACATCGAAAGCGGAGAATAGTGCAGAGAAGTCGCCAACAGTTCCAGAAGTAGAAGACAGGCTTGAAGCTACTCAACATATTCGACGTGTACCAGTTATGTATCCGATTGGCCAGCTACAAGGCACATATATCTTAGCCCAAAATGAAAATGGATTGTACATGGTCGATCAGCATGCAGCGCAAGAGAGAGTAAAGTATGAGTTTTTTAAACGCAAGCTTGGAAAGCCGATAAACGAATCTCAAGAGCTTCTGATACCATTAACCTTTGATTTTTCGAAGGAAGAGTCGATTTGGATTGAACAATATAAGGAAGAATTAAAACAAGCAGGGCTGTTTTTTGAGTCTTTTGGTCATCAAACATATATTATTCGTTCACATCCAGTTTGGTTTCCGAATGGGTTTGAAGAAGAAGTTATTCGTGAAATGGTTGATCAAATAATGAATGAAGAAAAAGTAAATGTCGAAAAGATACGGGAAGATGCTGCTATTTTAATGTCGTGCAAGCGTTCCATAAAAGCTAATCACTATCTAAATCAAGATGAGATGTATCATTTGCTTGAGGATTTACGTAATACGGAGGATCCGTTTACATGTCCACATGGAAGACCTATTATCGTACATTTTTCCACCTATGAATTAGAAAAAATGTTCAAACGTGTCATGTAATATGTATAAAGATAACCACACCTCGCTCATACTAAAAAAAATAAGAGAGGTGTGTGTATTATGGAAAATCAAAAGCTCATACAGTTTCTTAATCAATTGCTTTCTAATTATTTTGTTTTATATGTAAAATTACATCGATACCATTGGTTTGTTCAAGGAAGGCATTTCTTTCAACTACATGCACAGTTTGAAGAAATGTATGAGGATGTTGCGCAAGATTTAGATAAGATAGCAGAGCGAATTCTTATGATTGAAGGAAAGCCCTTAGCAACAATGATGAAGTATGTGAAGGAAGCGACGCTAGAAGAGGCGAATGCAGACGACAAAGAAAATGAAATGATGGAGCAGTTGATTCATGATTTTCAGCAATTGATAGCTGAAATTCGCAAAGAGGGGTTAATAGAGGCTAGAGATCACGAGGATGCACCAACAGAGGATCTGTTGATTTCAATACAAGCCAAATTAGAAAAATACATTTGGATGTCAAAAGCTTACATAGCTTATGAATAAAGATATACAATTAGGGGAATACTAATGAAAAAAAAGGTTATTGCAATTGTTGGACCTACAGCAGTAGGTAAAACAAAATTAAGTATTTCAATTGCAAAAGAATATCACGGGGCAATCATCAGCGGTGACTCCATGCAGGTTTATCAAGGGATGGATATTGGGACGGCAAAAATAACGGCGGAAGAGATGCAAGGGATTCCGCATTATATGATTGATATAAAAAATCCAGATGAAGCATTTTCAGCCGCTGACTTTAAGAAACATGTTAACATGTATATTGAAACGATCACAGCGGATGGTATGCTGCCAATTATAGTTGGTGGGAGCGGCTTATATATTCAAGCAGCATTGTATAACTATAACTTTCCATCACATAAAAAAGATGAAACAGTTACGAAAAGGCTGGAAAACGAATTACATACGAAGGGAATTGACCCTTTATATGCACGTTTAAAGAAAATCGATCCAAAACAAGCAGCCAAAATTCATCCCAATAATCATCGACGCGTGATACGTGCACTTGAAATCTATGAAACAACAGGAACTACAATGTCTGAATATCAAGAACTACAGGAGTTAGACTCACCTTATGATATAAAGTTAATTGGACTGGAAATGGAAAGAGAAACGCTGTATACCCGTATTAATCAACGTGTTGATTCAATGATAGAACAAGGGTTACTAGAAGAAGTTAATCGCTTATATATACAGGGCTATGGAGATACACAAGCCATGCGGGCGATCGGTTATAAAGAATTTATTCCTTATCTCCGCGGAGAACAATCATTGGAAGATGCTATTTGTTTATTGAAACGAAATTCTCGAAGATATGCGAAACGGCAATATACATGGTTTAGAAATAAAATGAATGTTACATGGTATTCGTTATCTTCTGACACAATTAATGAAAAATTTAGAAATATTTTAGATGATCTTGCAGGATTCTTAAAAGATAGGTAGAAAATATTATATATAGACAGAAATGAGGAGGAAGTATTATGGCGCAAACCGTGAATATTCAAGACCAATATTTAAATCAGCTGAGGAAAAATCATATTTCGGTTACTGTATTTTTGACAAATGGTTTTCAATTGCGAGGAATCATAAAAGCGTTTGATAATTTTACAGTTTTAATGGAAACAGACGGTAAGCAGCAATTAATTTTCAAACACGCTATTTCTACCTTTTCCCCAGTTAAAAATGTTGAATTGGACAAGGAATAACAATACAAACTGGGATGTCACATAAGGTACATTAAAATACAACGACTGGAATTTATAAGGGGCTACTGAAGGAAGAGTGTTCGTTTGAAACCTGCATGGAGTAGGCTTGCTCGTGTGTGGTAGGTAGTCGTGAATGGCGTATTTTCTAGTTGTATAGATAGGGAGCTATCTCTTGGGATAGCTCCCTATCGTTTATTGATGAGACATAGTGGTAAGAGCTGGGGAAAAGAATATCGGTATCGATGCAATTGCTACATTTTTAAAGACAATCTGAGAAAGTTGAAATACGAATCGTTAACATGAGAAATATAAACAAATCAGTTTTTCTTAAAACTTTCCAACTCAAGGATTTGGTTCAAAGTTTACTAAATTTACTCTTATATTCATAAATGCTACTATAATCAAAACAATCCTTTTTTCCAACATTTTCTATTGGTTGAATATTTTATTCGATTAAAAGCAGTCCTTTTTATGGGCAAATGTCACACCTTTTTCATATGTGCGTATACTAGAATGACTGAGGGGTGATGACATGGAAACACAAATGATTAGGAATAAAAACGGGCAAGTAAATATCATTTTACAAGAAAGAAAGTCTGCAGTATCAACGAAACGTAATTTAGAAAAAGGATTCAAAAACAATCCTTTTAAACATATTGATCAGGCATTTTCATCATTTGTGGGTATGAATGAATTAAAAGAACGAATCAAAGAAATCTATGCCACTGTTGTTATCAATGAAAAGAGAAGGGAGCTTGGCTTACAAGATACAAAGCAAGTTCTGCATATGCTATTTAAAGGAAACCCCGGTACAGGAAAAACAACCGTAGCTAGAAAGCTAGCTAAGTTGTATTTTGAAATGAATTTATTAACAAAAGGACATTGTATAGAGGCTGAAAGAGCGGATCTAGTAGGGGAATATATTGGGCAAACTGCACAAAAAACGCGATCCATTATCCAAAAAGCGCAAGGCGGAGTTTTGTTTATTGATGAGGCGTATTCGCTGGCAAGAGGTGGGGAGAAGGATTTCGGAAAGGAAGCAATTGATACATTAGTAAAACACATGGAGGATAATCAGCATGATTTTGTCTTGATATTAGCAGGTTACCCATATGAGATGGAGCGTTTTCTAACTCTAAATCCTGGCTTACAATCAAGGTTTCCCTTTATTTTAGATTTTAAGAATTATGAAGCAGGTCAGTTGCTGTCTATTGCGAAGCGTATGGCTGTTGAACGAGATTACCAATTGACAAGGGAAGCTGAATTAGAATTAAAGGCTCATTTATATATGAAAACGAAAGAATACAATAGAAACTTTGCCAATGCTAGATATGTTCGAAATGTGATTGAAAATTCGATTCGGATGCATGCAATGCGGTTATTGGCAAATGAACACTTTACAGCCGATGATTTGATTCATTTAACTGCTAAAGATTTACAAATTAACGCCATGTAATTTTGTTATTATAGAATTGTTTGGTAAGATAGAAAAGGTGAACAGCCACTAAAATATCTAACAAAGAAGCTGAAAGGAAAGAGGTTCTGTTTGTGGCAGATGAAAAAATCGTAGTAATTGCTGTAAAAAAGCCAAATCAAGATGAAGAGCGGTTCGCCTCTTCGCTTCAAGAACTCACATCTTTAAGCCATACTGCTGGTGGAGATGTAAAACAAATTATGACGCAAAAGCGGGATCGAATCCACCCTGCTACATATATTGGATCTGGAAAGATAAAGGAAATTCGTTCGATAATTGATGAACTAGATATCGATTTAGTTATATCAAATGATGAGCTGTCTGCTGGCCAATTAAGAAATTTGGCGAGCTTATTAGGTGTTCGAATTATCGATCGAAGCCAATTAATTTTGGACATTTTTGCTATGCGAGCAAGAACAAAAGAAGGGAAACTGCAGGTAGAGCTTGCACAGCTAGAATATGCGCTACCGAGACTCCGAGGTCAAGGAGTTGAAATGTCTAGACTAGGTGCAGGTATTGGAACTAGAGGTCCTGGTGAAACAAAATTAGAGACGGATCAGCGCCATATACGCCAGCGGATTTATGATATTAAAAAGCGTTTAGAAACGGTCGTAAAGCAGCGTGAACAATATCGGAAGCGGAGGAAAACTAAGGATGTCTTTCAAATAGCCATTGTTGGTTATACAAACGCTGGAAAATCCACTTTGTTTAATCGATTAACACATAGTAATTCTTTAGAAGAAGATCAATTGTTTGCAACGTTAGATCCGCTAACGCGGAAAATCCAATTACCTGCAGGGCTACAAGTGCTTATAACGGATACCGTCGGCTTTCTACAAGATTTGCCAACAGCTTTAATTGCAGCATTCAAATCTACGCTAGAGGAAGTAACTGAAGCGGACTTCTTATTACATGTTGTAGATGGCTCTCATCCGGATCAGGATCAACAACAGGATACCGTTATGCAATTGCTTAAAGAATTAAATGCACAATCGATTCCAATGCTAACGGTTTATAATAAAAAGGATTTACTTAAGCAGGATGTTATTCCAATCAATCAGCCGCATCTTGTTATAAGTGCATATGAGTCATCAGATGTCGTTCGATTAGTATCAACTATCGAACGTTTATTGAAGGAAGCGTGGCAGCGGTATAACGTAAAGTTAGATCCTGATCAAGGTAAGCTTATCCATCAATTAGAAAAAGAAACCATTGTAGAACATAAAATATTCGATGAAATGACAAATATATTTCAAGTTTATGGATATATGCGTCATGATCATCCATTAAATCGTATATTAGAGGAGTAAAGACAGCAAATGATTGAACAGTTAATTAAACAGGCAGAATTTGACTGTGCAGAGCAGCATAGAAATGTTAGTCATATCGTAGAAACGAATCAAAAAAGAGTTTTAGATGCATTTAGAAAATATCGAGTAAGTGATTCACATTTTAATTCAACCAGCGGTTATGGATATGATGATTTAGGTAGGGAAGTTTTAGAGCGGATCTATGCTGATGTTTTTGGTGGAGAAGATGCACTCGTCAGACCACAAATTGTATCAGGGACCCATGCCATTACGACTACACTATTTGGGATGCTGCGACCAGGCGATGAAATATTATACATAACTGGGAAGCCATATGATACGTTAGAAGAAGTAATTGGTATAAGAGGTACAAATACTGGTTCTCTCCGTGATTTTCATATTTCCTATAATAAAGTGGATCTAATGAGTAACGGTAGTATTGACTTTGTTGGGGTAAGGGAGGCTATGATTTCAAATCCAAAAGTAATTGGCATTCAACGATCAAAAGGCTATGATGATCGCCCGTCCTTTACCCTTACTCAGATTAGTGAGATGATTCATTTTATAAAAGAAATTGATTCGGATGCTATCGTATTTGTGGACAACTGTTATGGGGAATTTGTTGAAGAGAAAGAACCACTTCATGTTGGTGCAGATATTATTGCCGGCTCACTTATTAAAAATCCTGGAGGTGGTTTAGCTAGAGCAGGGGGATATATTGCTGGTAGAAGTGATCTAATCCAGCAATGCGCTAATCGTTTAACCGCACCAGGGTTAGGTAAAGAAACAGGAGCTACATTGGATACATTACATGAAATGTATCAAGGTTTTTTCCTTGCGCCACATGTTGTTGGTGAAGCATTAAAGGGGGCTATTTTTACTTCACGGATCATGGAGCTTGCTGGATATAATACATCACCAAGCTTCCAAGCGAAACGAACAGATTTAATTCAATCGGTTACCTTTCAGGATAGAGAGCAAATGATTACCTTCTGTCAGGCAATTCAAGAAAATTCGCCGGTTAATTCCTATGTAAAGCCTTACCCAAGTGAAATGCCAGGCTATGAAGATGAGGTCATTATGGCAGCCGGAACATTTATACAGGGAGCCAGTATTGAATTATCAGCGGATGGACCACTACGCCCACCTTATATTGCATTTGTGCAGGGTGGTTTAACCTATGCACACGTTAAAATAGCACTCGTTGAATCGTTAAAAAAATTAAAAAGTGATGATTATAATCCTATAAAGTAGGGTATATCCATGGCAAAGGGCGTTATGTTTTAAACGCCTTTTTTATGTTAGAAAACCTAACATATTATTGACATGTTATTTTACATAACATATAATAAAATAGTATTAATGATGAGGGGGTCATGAATTGAATGATCAGGATCGTCGTTCCATGCCCTTATTTGGAATTGGCATTGTTATTAAATTGACAGAATTAACAGCAAGACAAATAAGATATTATGAAGAACATGAATTAATTCACCCAGAAAGAACAAGTGGTAATCAGCGATTATTTTCTTTTCATGATGTAGATAGGTTATTAGAAATAAAAGATTTATTGGATAAAGGCTTAAATATCGCTGGTATCAAGCTGCTATTGAGTGAAGGACAAGAAAAGAAAGAAGTAGGCAAAAAATCGTCTGAATCATCAGATTTAAGCGAGAAAGATCTCCGCAGAATTTTAAGAAACGAGTTAAAAGAACCTGGCAGACACGGAAAAGCAAATTTACGGCAAGGAGAGCTGTCACGATTTTTTACCAATCATCCATAAGGTTTAGGAAAACAAGTGTGTTAACAGTATGTTATAGAACTGTTTTTCTATTCAAATAAAAAATATAGTTCATAGGAGGAGAAAGAATGGGAAAAAGCTTTACTAGGGAAGAGATTCTAAAGCAAATTAAAGAGGAAAACGTTCGTTTTATTCGTTTACAATTTACGGATATGCTTGGAACAATTAAAAATGTGGAAATCCCACTAAGTCAGCTAGACAAGGCACTTGATAATAAAATGATGTTTGACGGGTCTTCAATTGAGGGATTTGTTCGAATTGAAGAGTCAGATATGTATTTATATCCGGACTTAGATACATTTGTTGTGTTCCCGTGGACTTCTGAAAAAGGGAAAGTAGCACGTTTTATTTGTGATATTTATAAGACAGATGGTACTCCTTTTGAAGGCGATCCAAGATATAATCTAAAGAGAAACCTGAAGAAAATGGAAGAACTTGGATTTGATGCATTTAATATCGGTACGGAACCGGAATTCTTCTTATTCAAATTGGATGAAAAAGGCGAACCTTCTCTAGAATTAAATGACCATGGTGGATATTTTGATTTGGCACCTACTGATTTAGGTGAAAATTGTCGAAGAGATATCGTGCTTGAGTTAGAAGAGATGGGCTTTGAGATTGAAGCTTCCCACCATGAAGTTGCCCCCGGCCAACACGAAATAGATTTCAAATATTCTGATGCTGTAAAACATGCAGATGATATTCAAACATTTAAGTTAGTGGTGAAAACCATTGCTAGAAAGCATAATCTACATGCGACATTCATGCCTAAACCGTTATTCGGTGTAAACGGATCCGGAATGCATGTAAATATGTCACTTTTCAAAAATGGTGAAAATGCATTCTATGACAAAAATGGCGATATGGAGTTAAGTGAGACTGCATATCAATTTATTGCAGGTGTTATTAAGCATGCTAATAGCTTTACGGCTGTTACCAATCCAACAGTAAACTCTTATAAACGACTAGTTCCTGGCTATGAAGCTCCTAGCTATATTGCTTGGTCTGGCTCTAATCGAAGCTGTCTAATGCGTATTCCAAACTCTCGAGGAATTAGCACACGTGTTGAAGCTCGCAGTGTAGATCCATCTGCAAATCCTTATCTAGCTCTATCTTCTTTATTGGCAGCTGGATTAGATGGTATTGAAAAATCAATGACACCACCTGCAGCAGTAGATCGTAATATTTATGTTATGACGAAGGAAGAGCGTGAAGAAAATGGAATTCAAGATTTACCAAGCACACTTGCAGGTGCTTTAGAAGAATTGAAGAAAAACCAAGTAATTGTTAACTCTCTAGGTGAACATCTTTTCGAACATTTTGTAGAAGCAAAAGAAATCGAATGGGATATGTTCAAAACACAAGTGCATCCTTGGGAACGTGAACAATACTTGAGCACGTATTAAGATTGATTAACTCCTTAGCACATAATGTGTTGAGGAGTTTTTTAAAACGGTTTTTAATCGTTCATATTTTACCTTACTCACAAACGCCCCACTTTTATTTTGAAAATTATGTATTGATTTCATTGAAATAAGACTCATATTGATTGTTCATCTAGCTTTTTGGAAATATGAGAAGAGACATCTGCAGTAATTTGATAGCTGCCATTGCCTAGTCTTTCTAGCTTCCATAAGTAAAACAATGTGCGTGTATCTGAGAGAATGAATAGGAAAATTAAGCGATCTAGCTTGGCTTAATATTTTTCTGAAAGCATGAAAGAGTGAATTCACAGGCATATGATTACCATTATTTCTGGAAAGCACTAAATGCAAGTTTCTGATGTAGAAATAATTTGATGTTCGATATTGTCAATGTCAGTTCCTGTCCGGGTAAATTATCAAACCAGTTTATAAATTCGGATTTTGTTGTTTTATATAGATACCAATTTTGCTTGTTATCTCCAAAATAGTCTTCCCTAGCTTTACTGGCTGCTTCTAATAAATAGCTCGCTTTCGTTCATCTATAAGACGAATTGCAAGTACAAAATTCCCGAATTCTGATTGATCATATATAAAGCTAAATATCCTATTTTCATTTTCAACTTTTATAACCAATCCTTTGGGTGATTCAGATAAAGAAATTTTATCTAAGAATTCTCCATGTTCATATACCTTTGGATGCCAAATATTAATTAGTTATCACCTCTCTATGGGTAACGGAATTTGCTTTTACAAAAATTTACTGTCGGTTCTTTACCACTACAGCTTTTATAGTAGCTTACTGCCCTTTTATGATTAAATTATATTTCTATAAAAGTTCTCAAATTCCTGCCAATCTATTTAAAGAATAAAATTTTTAAAGAATATAACGTCATATCAAACAAACTAAACCACCCCTCACAGCAGGAGCTTTTACATTATATACATAAAGGTATTAGTGTGCAAAAACTAAGGATCAGCGAGGATTTTCATTTTCTAGTCTTTTTAACTGATCCACGAAACCATCCTTCAATTCAAAATTCGTTTCATAATTTACTTCTCCATAACAATCTTAGTCATTTCTCTTTCATTTTTTATATTTAGTCAATGCATAAATTGGTGCAAGTATATGCATTCTATATATCAAACATTTAGAAAAGGATGTAGTTTTACTAATGATTCAAATCACTTTTTGGGCTGTTTTTATTTTGCCATTCATATCTTTATTTTTTTTAGATCGGTCTGTTATTCGAAGATATATATCAGTCGCGCTTTTTGTAACAGTCATAAATGTTATTTTGTATGAGATTGCCTGGAAACAAAACTGGTGGAAATACGATAAATCCCTTTTTTCTTGGGATAAAATAACACCTGCTCCTTTAGTGTTCAGCGCATATTGGGTTGCAACCATATGGATCTTTCATTTTACTTTTCGGAAGTTTTGGGTATATGTTGTAACTAATTTAATTTTGGATGGGGTGTTTGTATATGCTTTAGTTCCATGGATGAGGAAAGTTGAAATTGTTACAGGGAACTTGTCAGGAATCCTAATGTTATTAATAATGACAATAGTTGCCAACGTCATTTATGTTTATCAAATGTGGTATGAAAAGCAGGAAGGAAACTAATGGTTTGGAAAAATTTAAACATACATAAAAACATCTTCTTATAATTACTGTCGAGAGAAGTTAAAAGAAGGTGGCATTATATTGAAATAAAACACATTAAAGTAGCCGGACCATATTTACTTATAAAAAGCATTATTGATGTGCGGATAGATTAAAGGAACAACACTAAGTTCTCTAGGAAATTTTGAGTAAGTCTGTTCATCCTTCTAATTAATCATATGCACTTGCTGTTTTTTTAAAAATTTTCTGATTGAATCATTTTAGTTACACTTCTTTGTCTAGAGCCTTTATATTAATTTGATACTGAATCCTGTACCGTTGGGTTGAATCCTTTAACAATTAACCATATAGCCAAAACCAGTTGATGAAAGGCTATTGGAATGTTTAGTATCATGTAGGTTGCATCCAAACCGATGAAGTAAATCATAAATAATAAGCTTGCCAATATGGACAATGTAGATCCAATAATACCCCAAACTGACAACCAACGTGGAACAAGTTTTGTTTGGCAAAATATGCAGTTAAATAAGAGCATAGCCAAAGCAAAAGCCAGGGTCGTTGCCACATGGTTCACCAAATCACGTCCTGTCTGTAACAATTCACCTAAGGACTGAAAATACGATATATCCATTGCTCCAACTTTTGTAAATTCATGGCTTAATGTCAATAGTAACAGAAGAATGAATACACCAATTATAATGAACACACCCGCAATAATGCCAAAGGCTACAGACCCAAGAGCCAAACCTTTATTATGCTTACTTAGTATCGGATACATTAAAATAGGAATACCAACGTATGCAACAATCATTAACAACTGGAAAAACGCTCCTATTAGTACTTGGTTTTTATATGTAAAAGCATTGACAATGTAGTTTGCTTCATCTATAACAGGAACAACACTAAATATACCTACAACCATCCCGGCTATTAATAACACTCCAGTAATTAGCGCAGAACTTGTACTCTTACTCAACATTTAACCTCCCAATACCTACTTTTTATAAAAATTTAACAGAATAGGGGTTAGATAAAGCAAATAATTTGGTTAGGCCACTGTCAAGAAAGCGGACAATCAAAAATATTAAGCCCCTCCTTAGAATAATTCGTTCCCTATAGTAAAAAAACTCCATGTATTTATGAGGCCACTGAAAAAGTCCAAAAAAGATATGATTTCCATTTTATTATGGGATTCATATCTTTTTTTAGTT
>NZ_BAAACY010000175.1:0-4322 GCF_039521925.1 Virgibacillus salarius
CTACTAGAGGAAGCGTAAATCTGAGCATTTAGTGATAAGGACTGAGCGAATTTTGCTCAGGTTTTCTAATCCTGCTTCTTAGATGAAAAAGCATCGATAGGACTCATCAGACACCTTACCAGTGGGAAGCGAAGTATATTTCCAGAGCTACTTACACGCACAATTATTTCTAGCTGTGCGTTTTTTCTTTGCAACATACGTTTGTCCTCGTATCATTTTATAGCTGTAAGAATATATGTTTGAACGCTATCGAGCTTTTTTATCGTGAACGAGCTGGAAACGATTTGACGTTGGAGCAAACATATTCTCCGTATTTTCCTTATGGTTTATGGTACGTTTACTTTTGTATTTTTTAGCAGTAACCCCGATTTTAGCCTGTTGAACTTCCTTAATACCATTAATGATTAGTTGCATAGCAAAGATGCTTAACATAAAGGCAAGTAGAGGAAAGAGAATAAGCCAATATTGTCCACTTTTAAATGAATGTATAGTATTCCCAATTACTCCAGACCACTCGTTCGTAAGTGATTTAGGAGGCTCATTGAACATTGCCGAGCCCATAATTGTCCCGCCAAAAAATAGATCCAACATACCTAAGTGGATAAAAATAAATAAGACTTGAATAAATTGTTGCCCAAATAGAATCGTAAGTTTAGGAAATAGATGTGGCATCACGTGATGTCGCAATATATGGAATCTGCTTCCACCAAGAACACTCGCACTCGTAATAAATTCTTGCTGGAGTATGTTAGTTATATCTTTCCCTATCAGCACCGTTGTTAATGGAATAACTAGAACGGTCAAAATAATGATTTCGATAAGAATGCGTTCAGAAATCGTGTAGGATGGCTCCATTTCCCACCCTAATTGAAGAATGGGTTTCAACAAAATATAAGCAATTAATGTAAGTGGTAGAAAGTGAATAGAATCTACTATTTTAGATAACCAGCTTTGTTTACGTTTACTTATTGAAAAAGCAAACAAAATTCCACCACATAAACCGATAGCAACTCGAAGAAAAGCAATTAAAAAGCCAAAAACTAGTGTATATTTTGCTCCAATAATTAACTGATCCAGCAAATCAAATCCCTCTTTATCAGAACCCAATAAAAACGGATGACCAGGTGGATGTGGTGGAGTACTTTTTATTGTAGTACCATCTTCCTCGTAAAATATGTTTGCCTGATCAACATGATTATCCGTAATAATGGAATAGCCAATACTACCACCAATGGTTAGAATAAAGAACAGGCACCCTATTGCAAATTTATAGTTTTTTAGTTGCCTCCTTAGTGAAGCTATTGGAATTCGAGGTAGCAGCTTTTTCCAATGGATTATCTTTATATGTTTCATTACACAGCTAATTGGCTGAAAGGAAGGTATTTTTGCTAAGTCATGCGATTCAAATGTCGTTGCTTCATCAACCCAAAGGTCAATTAGCTGAAAGGTAATAAAAAAAGGTGTAAATAGCAGGATAAGTGACACAGCTATGGTCATTGGTGAAAAGCTTTCGATAATGTAAAAGGTAAGCCCATTCACATTAAATATTCTCTCAATGATAAACTGACTCGAGAGTGTTGCCCAAATAATTAGCTTGGATTGGTGAAAAGCACTTGGTAGGATGTTTCTAAACACATGACGAATTAGTATAACGGTTTTGGACAGCCCTTTACTTTTTAAAAACCGTACATAGTCCTTTGAAAACTCTTCCTCAATTAAAAATAGTAGAATTTTGAAAAGAAAGATCATCGGTAAGATAGACAAGGTTATAATTGGTCCAGCGTAGGCACGGTCGTCCATGTAGGAGCCTAATGTAAAAAGTGAGACACCAGTCTTGTTATATATATAAATAACTAGCATTTGTAACAGGACGACGAAAACAAGATCAGGGATCGTTTCTAGAAATTCGAGAAACTGCTTAATACCCTGTACAACCTGTTTTGGTAGGGAGTTGACAAAGAAGGCAAGTATAAATGCGATCGCAAAAGCGATACATATAGCACTAAACAAAATACTCATGGAGTATGTAAATGGGACCCATAACGTCTTAAAAATGGGAAATTCGCCTATGGAACCTTCTATTTGATAAGTCCATGACCCTGGTTGAATAAAATTGCCAAGGAACTTCCATAGATCATGGAAATAGAGAATGATATTAGTAATATCCCCTTTAGCAAAAAACTGTGGAAACACACTAATGCAAAGTATTCCTATAATACCGAGAAGATAAAATAACGTTACTTTTATGACTACTTTCACAATAAAACACATCTCTTCAGAAAATGGTAAGTATTTTAACAATTATGATGATATGTTAAGTATAGGTCGAAAAATTCAGCTTGTAAAGCGTTGAGCTATTCCCTACTAGAAGGGAAAATGAATATAGAATGGCTCACGCTCTAATCATCTCTCTCTTGACTTTATGAACTGCAAACTATATAGTAAAGTTACATATTTGAAGCAAGGATGGAGAATAGTATAATCTAGGTTGTCTTTTTTAGAGAGGAAATGGTTGCTGCAAATTTCTAAAGACAAAGATTAGAACCTGCTCCTGAGTTCGTCACCGGAGAGTGTGTATCACACTGTAAGGTGTACGCGGGTAAGTCCCGTTATCAATGCAGAGTGTGCAATAGTTCCTATTGTAAACAAGGGTGGTACCACCAACCTCGGTCCCTTATTGGATGGAGGATTTTTTGTGTTTTAAAATAGGTATTTGAATATAAATAATTAACTTATATAATGAGGTGTTTGCTTTGGGAAAGAAAAATAAGCAGTTTGTGGAAAAAATCACTGCAATGGAGGACGATTTTGCCCAGTGGTATACTGATGTTGTTAAGCAAGCAGAGCTAGTGGATTATGGTCAAGTACGAGGAACGATGATTATTAAACCATATGGTTATGCTATCTGGGAAAACGTAAAAAATGAGCTAGATAAAAAATTAAAAGAGACAGGTCATACAAATGTTGCTTTCCCATTATTTATTCCGGAAAGCTTACTTCAGAAGGAAAAGGACCATGTTGAAGGCTTTGCACCAGAAGTAGCTTGGGTTACGCATGGCGGAGAAGAAGAATTAGCAGAGCGTTTGGCGGTCCGCCCAACCTCCGAAGTGCTATTCTGTGATTATTACTCAAAAAATATCCATTCCTATCGCGATTTACCCAAACTATATAATCAATGGGGAAATGTGGTGCGTTGGGAAAAGACAACACGACCATTTTTACGTTCGTCGGAATTTCATTGGCAGGAAGGTCATACTGCACATGCGACAGATGAAGATGCTGCTAAAGAAACAAACCAAATGCTAGGCATTTATGCAGATGTAGTAGAGAACTATTTAGCGATCCCTGTACTGCGTGGGAAAAAGACAGACAAAGAAAAATTTGCAGGCGCAAAATATACATTAACGATCGAAAGCATGATGCATGACGGTAAAGCTTTACAATCTGGGACATCACATCATTTCGGCTCTGGTTTCGCTGAAGCCTTTGATATTACCTATCTTGATGAAAATGGGGAAAGCCAATTTGTTCATCAAACTTCATGGGGGCTTTCAACAAGAATTATGGGAGCATTAATTATGGTGCATGGTGATAATCGTGGTTTGGTGATCCCACCACGTATTGCGCCTACGCAAGCAATGATCGTTCCAATTGCTCAACATAAAGAAGGAGTACTAGATAAAGCGTATAATCTTCGAGATCAATTGAAAAATTTGATACGTGTTGAGATTGACGGTAGTGATAAAATGCCTGGCTGGAAATTTAATGAATATGAAATGAAGGGTATTCCGGTACGAATTGAAATGGGGCCTAAGGATATTGAAAAAGAGCAGGTAGTTCTTGTACGTCGTGACACAGGAGAAAAAGAATTTGTTTCATTATCTGAGCTTGAACAGCGATTACCTGCATTATTAGAGGAAATTCAGCTTCATTTATATAATAATGCCAAGAAACATCGAGATGAAAAAACAACAGTAGTGACAAATATGGAAGAGTTCGCAAAAACATTGAACGATAACCCTGGGTTTATCAAAGCAATGTGGTGTGGCGATCAAGCATGTGAAGAGAAAATCAAAGAGGATACACTTGCAACTTCTCGCTGTATTCCTTTTGAACAAGAACAAGTTTCTGATACATGTGTATGTTGTGGAAAAGCAGCAAAAGAATTAGTTTATTGGGCAAAAGCTTATTAATGATAAGCGTTAAAACATAAGTTTTTATCACAAGGGCGCAACTTTGCGCTCTTTTTTGTAAGATAAGAAAGTATAAAATCAGTGCAATGACTGCGTTAAGCCAAGTAGTTATTTTGAAATGTTTGATGT
>NZ_BAAACY010000176.1:0-30546 GCF_039521925.1 Virgibacillus salarius
TGAAATGGTGCTTGATTAATTCTAAGAAAACAAGAGTATTTTGAAGATAATTAAAGTATATAGAGGGAGGTTATATACCACGATGGAGAAATTATTGAAGCAGGTTAAGCTATTAAGTGAGAAAGAACCAAAAACAATTGAGCAAATGGCATTAAAATTATCAGAAGAGGCTGGAGAAACCTCGCAAGCAGTATTATCTTATTTAAAAGCCAACGGAAGTGAGTATAAACAATTAGGTATTGATGATGTAAAAGAAGAATGTATAGATGTCATTCTTGTATCTTTAGCTTTGTTTTATAAAGTAGCTGAAAGTGAAGATGAATTACAAGAATTTATAACAAGAAAAATAGCCAAATGGCAGAGTAAAATGTAAAGAACAAAGAGATGTATTGAATTAAACCTGTAATCTAAAACAAATAATTCATAAATATTTAAATACTTCTCCAACTAAATGTAGCTTTAGTTAAAGAATAATAAGCTAATTTGCAACCGTGCTTCTATTATTGTTAACCATTATAAGAGCCACATTAGTTAAATACGGAGAAATTAGCAGTAAATAAATCGAAGCTTCTCAATTAACAAGAAGATAGGTGTACAAGGTCATACTATTAAATGGAGGAGTTAGTAAATGATATTAGTGAGTTCTTGTTAGGACTAAAGGTAAGATATACGCATAGTTTAGATCACAAGCTTAGTAAATTAATAGAAGAGAATAAGGCAATACCTGTATGCCCGGAATTGCTTGGTGGTTTCTCAACCCCTAGAGAACCTGCTGAAATAATAGGTGGTAATGGGGAAGATGTATTGGATGGGAAAGCTAAAGTAGTCGAGAAATCAGGTAGAGATGTTACAGAACTATACATAAAAGGAGCCTACTCGACTTTAAAAAAAGCTAAGGCTGTTAATGCAACAGTGGTTGTTCTTAAGGAGTATAGTCCTTCCTGTGGAAATTCCATGATTTATAATGGTGAATTTATGGGGGAGAAAATCACTGGAAATGGAGTTACTACTGCCTTACTAAAAAGAAATGGCTTACGAGTAATCTCAGAAGAACAGCTTGCCGAGTATTATGATGAGATAATATAGCGAATGCTTCTTCAATTAACGAGCGCATAACACCAATAAGGAGTAAAGTGTTCTAAATTGGTATTGTAAATTGCCATGAAGGTAAATTTCTATTATGTTACTGTACAGGAATGCTGATGCCGGAACACATCGAAAACGTTAATTAACAGGTTGTCTCTAAGTAAAACCAAGCAAATTTAGATATCCTGAGGTAGGTGTTTACATTGGAAGAGATAGTTATCATTTGTTCAGGAAGTTCAGGTGGTCATGCAAAGCTAATTATTGATGCTTTAGAAAAAGCTAATAGGAAGATTAAAGGAATAATAGATAACCAGCGGCAACCAGGTGAGAGGCTATATGGTTATGAAGTATTAGGTGATGAAGAATATGTAAAGCGAAATAGCATAGATACAGGAATCGTTGGAATAGGTGATAACTGGAAAAGAAAACAAGCTGTAAAAAGAGTTAAAGAAATAAACCCATTTTTTAAGTTTACAGTAGTCATACATCCTTATACCTCTATAGCTAGAGGTGTTACTATAGGTGAAGGAACTGTTGTAATGGCGGGAGCTATTATTAATAGTGACGCTCAGATTGGAGAACATTGTATTGTAAATACTAAAAGTTCAATAGCTCATGATTGTGAGATAGGAGATTATGTATCCATTTCTCCAAGCGCAACCTTAGGGGGTAATGTATTAGTAGGAGTTGGATCAACCGTAGCAATGGGAGCTAATGTTATCCATGCTGTAACAATCGGTCAACATACTGTGATAGGAGCAGGATCGACTGTATTGGATGATATTGAAGATTATAAGGTAGCTTATGGAACTCCTGCTAAAGCTGTTAAGGTAAGAAAAGAATTTGATAAATATCTATAAAAATATCTTTAGCATATAAACAATTCATTTCATCTCTGATATATCGAATAGGCAGTGAACATAAAAAGTTGTTTATCCCTATTACCTTAAGAAAGAGAATATTTACTCATCGCCTCTCTTTTGTAGTAGGTATGTTAAAACAGTGTAAGTAAGCATACATATGCTTCATACTTACACTGTTTTTTTAAGCTGTTAGACAAATGGTTTGTTTTTTAGTAATACGAAAAAATAATGCTAAGACAACTGCATTGTTGTTATACACGTGTTGTCGCCTTCAAAGGTGGAAATTTCTGATTCTGTTGTTTTTCCATCATATTCCATTTTAACTTGAAATGTTTTATCTCTTGGTAACCATAAATCAATAAACCCATTTTTTAATGATGTCATGGTTTCATCAACAACCACATTACCTTCTTCATCTTGAATATACACATCAAATTCTTTTTCCACCAACTCTCCTTGACATCCGGTTAGACTATGGTTGGTACAAGGGTGTGTGGTATTAATAAACGGTGCAATGGAAACGAAAAATTCATCTTCTGGAAGATTATAAGTCGTCTCTTTATTACCACTATCCGTAACAATAAGCTCTTCGGAAGTAATGGATGCAGACACATCATCGGTACTACCAACACTATAATTATGTACCATTTCTTTTACATCTTTTCCTTCTTTTTCATTCGAAGCACTGTTATCACAGGCTACTACGATGAAGATAAGTACGAAGCCAATCATTGCAAGAATGCCTTTTTTCATATATCATTCAACTCCTATTTTAATAGTATAAAATGTAATTTGATAGTATTTTACCATATGTAGACAAACGATATGTAATAGATAAGAAAGGCACATATCAATTTGTCCGCCTTTTAAAAACCAGTAAAACCAAACCATCCGGCTAAAAAGGAGGTTAATTTGGTCATCCAATCAAAGAATAGTGCAACTCCCATAAAAATCATAATGTATCCGCCAATTTGTATTAATTTTTGATTGTGTTTTTTAATCCACTTTATTTTACCAACAAAGAATGCCAACAAAAGAAATGGAATGGAGAAACCTGATACATAACTAATCATCATTACCATACCAACATCAGGATTAGTTGCAGCTAATGATAATACGATAGCTAATATGGGACCAGTACACGGTGTCCAGCCTAAAGAGAATGCCATTCCTATAAGATAGGACCCAAAATAACCTCCTGGACGATTTTTGAATGAGATTTTTTTATCCTTCATGAGAAATTTAAAATTAAATATACCTACAATCACTAGTCCAAAGAAAATAATTAAAACGGCACCAATTTGTCTAATGATATCCTGGTATGTCAACAAAAATTCGGATATATATGATGTGGTAAAACCAATCATTATAAAAATACTTGAGAATCCTAGTAAAAACAGAATGGTATGTAAGAGGGCTTTTTTATTTATTTTTTTATTTTCTTCTTTTATTTCACTTACGCTCATCCCAGTAATATATGATAAAAATGCTGGGTAAAGTGGTAATACACAAGGTGAAATAAAAGAGAGAAACCCTGCACCAAAAGCTAGGAATATATTTATTTCGTTCAAAACTACTTATCCCCCTTTTGTTTAGAGACTTATTGCTGAGGAAGTATTTCTTGTAAATATCCATCAAGTTTTTCTAATGTCAACGCACCATTTATTATTCTTTCTATCTTTCCATCAGGGTTTATAAAAAAGCTACTTGGAATAGGTCCTACTTTATATAGATCCATTACTTCTCCTGTTTTATCATGAGGAATCGGAAACGTTAAATCATATTTATCAATAAAACTGTCAACAGCTAATTCTGTATTATCTAAACTAACGGCGATAATTTCAATTCCTTTATCTTTATATTTGGGATAAAGTGCTTGCATGTAAGGCATTTCTTCTTCACAGGGTTTACACCAGGTTCCCCAAAAGTTTAACATGACACCTTTTCCTTCAAAATCACTAAGTTGAATCATTTCTTCTTTATTATTCTTATTTATTTGTTTTAATTTAAAGTCGGGTGCATCATCACCGATCTGATAAACGCTGTTATCTGCTTGTATGTTAGAAATTAATGCAAATACAATAGCACCTATTAATACAGCTAGAATAGCTGTTCGAAAAATGAAGCGATTTCTTTTTTTGTTCTTCTTTTTCTTTTTAGCCTCCTCCAAGCTCATATATACCCTCCCTACAATAATTAATTTCAATCTAAAAGACACGTACTGTTATTCTAAGATAAAAATTTGCAGAAATTATGTAGATGCTTTGTATAGTTTATGAACGAATGTATTTTTTCATATGAAGTGGAACCTCAAGCAGTTGGGGGGCGTTTATCCACCATCGGATTGAAGTAGGTAAGCTGAAGGATCTGCTTGCTTGTGCCCATTAACCTTTTAAAAAATAGTCACTAACCTTATTATCACTAATTATTCAAACCTGGGTGTTCAAACTATTGTCACGTAATCTATAAGCTTTGCTTTAAATCACATTTGAAGTGTGATGTAGTTCACTTATGTTAAGTAGTGCAAAATTTAGAATGTAAGTAAGAAAAAACATAAGGGAGGGGTAAGTAATGGAAACGAATAATAAAAATGTTATTGCAAAAGAAAAGGATAATAAAAAGTATTCTCTAAAAGGGACATTATTTTCCTCAATTGTATTTGTTGGAGGAACCATTATAGCTTTTATTCTACTATTATGGGTTTTGTATATGGTGAGAATTTAATAGGGGGGTATTTGTATGAAATTACATCGTGCTGAAGAAATTTGGTTAATTATTGGAATCGGAATTATTGCTCTTTCTATGGTGATAACAGGATATCAGGCATTTGCTCAAGGAATGGCACCGCCAAGTGGAATGGAAACCATTGATCCTCAAAAAGTAGATCAAACTACACCATTTGATAATCCTGGGATATTTGAGATTGGCGAAAACGAATATGAGGTAGTTATGATATTACAAGCCTTTAGTTTTACACCAAATGAAATTGAAGTCCCAGTAGGGTCAACCGTTCATTTTACAATGACTTCTAGAGATGTAGTACATGGCTTTCAAGTGGCTGGTACCAATATTAATGCTATGGTAACTCCTGGACACATACAAAAAATTTCACAAACCTTTGACAAACCAGGTGAATATCTCGTTTTATGTAATGAGTACTGCGGTGTCGGTCACCAAATGATGTCGACAACTATCACCGTTAAATAAAGGGAGGAGAAATAAATGGAGTTAGTTAAAGAAAAACCATTTGGAAAGATGCAACAGGCTCTAGGAGTTAATCCTAAAGATGCACGATTATCATTAACCTATTTTACTGTTTCATTTATTGCGTTATTAATAGGTGGATTTTTAGGTCTTTTTCAAGGATTAAACCGTGCAGGTCTAATGGAATTGCCAACATGGTTTGACTATTATCAAACACTAACAACGCATGGAATCTTATTAGTTCTTGTATTTACCACCACTTTTGTAATTGGGTATTTCTATGCTGGAATTTCCCATACAATGGGAGGATTACTTCCAAAGGTTAGAAAATTTGGTTGGACAGCATTTGGATTATTGGTAATTGGTGTTGTGTTTGTTGCAACTACTGTTGCCATGGGTAATGCATCAGTTATGTATACTTTCTACCCACCAATGCAAGCAACTCCTCTATTTTACATTGGCCTAGTTTTTCTTGTTGTGGGAATTTGGATAGCAGCATTTGGCGTGTTTATCAATGTAGCAAATTGGAGAAGAAATCATAAAGGACAGCATATTCCTTTGTTATCATTCTTTGCAACTGGTGTATTCGTTTTATTAGTCTTGGGAAGTATCGGTGTTACCATAGAAGTGTTAATGTTAATTCCATGGTCACTAGGGTGGACGGAAACCATCAATGTTATGCTTAGTCGTACATTATTTTGGAGTTTCGGCCATACTCTAGTTAATATTTGGTATTTAACTGCGATTTCTGCATGGTATGTCGCTGTACCAAAGATTATTGGTGGAAAACTATTTAGTGATGCTATCACACGTTTAGTAGTTATTTTATTAGTTATACTCAATATTCCTGGAGGATTCCATCATCAAATTGTTGACCCTGGTATTACAGAAGGCTGGAAATTCATCCATGTATTTATGAGTTTATCCATTGGGTTCCCATCTATGATGACTGCATTTGCTATGTTTGCTGTGTTTGAACGTGCAGGTAGAAGAAAAGGTGCTAAGGGTCTATTAGACTGGTTCAAAAAATTACCGTGGGGAGATGTGCGTTTCCTTGCACCATTTATTGCAATGGTTGCATTTATCCCTGCCGGTGCTGGTGGTATTGCACAAACAAATAATCAACTAAATCAAGTAGTTCATAATTCACTTTGGATAGTTGGACACTTCCATTTAACTCTTGGTGTTACGGTAGCATTAACCTTCTTCGGTATTACATATTGGTTAATTCCATATCTATCAAAGAGAAAATTAACACCAAAAATAAACAAACTAGGTATCATTCAAACCATTATCTGGACTATTGGTATGACATTTATGTCAGGAGCAATGCATTTAGTTGGTCTTTTAGGATCGCCTCGAAGAACTTCTTATACAACTTATGGAGATAACGCTACAGCCTTAAGCTGGGATCCTTACTTAATTTTCCTTGCAGTTGGAGGAACCTTCTTAATTGTTGGGGTTGTACTTATGGTTTATATCGTAGTTAATCTTATGTTCTTTGCGCCAAAAGGAAACACAGAATTTCCAATTGGAGAACCAGAAGCAGACGCACTATCAACTCCAAAATGGACGGAAAGATGGGGAACGATCATTATACTACTTATTCTAATAGTAGCCATGGGATATGTTATGCCACTTACAGATATATTAAATGTTCCAGGCTCTCCTCCATTTAGAACTTGGTAGAAAATTAAACATAATTATATGTCGCTTGAGAAAAAGAGATGGGGTGTAACTGAAACGGTTAATTCGAATGATGAACAACTAACTACCCTGTTTCTGGAAATATACATAGACTCCTTGAAAAAGAAGAGCGCTTTTGTTGTACGATATATCGCTGCCTAGCAAAGTAAAGTATATTTCCGAAGCGAGTTAGTTGAACGAATCATCATTTCTAATGTTTGTTTTTTTCTTTGATTAATACTAATTTCATAGTCTTTTTGATTATTAGAATTTGCAAATAGGACGTGATCAAATGAACCGAAATAGTAATATATTATCACTAGTAATAGTTATCACGTTTGGTTTTATCTTATTCTTAATTGGAACGGATGGCTTTCGAGCATATACGGCTGAAACGGCTAGAACGATGAAGCTGGTGGAAGAGATGCCGAGATTTCCTGAAGTTACCTTAGAAGATAGTAAGGAAAGACTATATGCATTCTCCGAGTTTGAAGATAAATATGTAATGATAACTTTTATTTATACTGCATGTACAGATGTTTGTCCTAAATTAGAAATGAATCTTGCTCAGGTTTATAATCGAATACCAGAAAAATATATCGGAGAGGATATTGTTTTCTTAAGTATTAGTTTTGATCCGGAGAGAGATACCCCTGCTATACTTGAAAAATATCGCCAATATTTTAATAGTGATGGTAACACTTGGAGAATGGCAAGAATCCCTGATAACCAAGAATTACAAAAGTTATTAACTTCTTTTGGAGTCGTTGTGATACCAGACAATATGGGCAATTTCACTCATAACTCTGCTTTTTATTTAGTGAATCCCCAAGGCAAGCTAGTAGAAGTTATGGATTATCAACAAATTGATTTAGCAGTTGAAAAAATAACAAGTATATTGAAAACAAATGAGGGGGGATAATGGATGAAACAAGCAATCTATGGATTAGGATTGTATATTTTCATGATGCTCCCACCAGTTATTACTTTATTCGAATCTATAATGGTAGTTCATATGCATATGCAAATGCCTTTGTTGGTTATTATTGGAATGATGTTTACACCATACCTCAAGAAAAAATTTCCCGGATTTTTTGAAGCTTGTAATCAAAATGGTATACCTGGAATAGTACTTTTTTTGATAATTATGAGTTACTGGATGCTCCCACGTGCTATGGATGAGGCCCTTACTTTACCATTAGTAGAGATTTTTAAATTTATAAGCTTACCATTTCTTGCAGGAGTACCACTAAGAGATAGCTGGCAAAAACTTATGAAATTTGAAAAGAATAGTGTGTATATCTTCTTTAGTGTATTATCAGGAATTATGGCTTGGATTTATATTGCTTCCCCTACACAGCTATGCAATAACTATTTAGAAACTGAGCAAAGAGCATTAGGCTGGACATTTTTAATAACCGGATTATGTATTATAATTTATTTTATCCAATCGCTATTTATTGATGATACAGAAGATTACTAAACGAAATAATGTCTTTTTGGAGACAAAGAATAGAAGAAAATCGGTCAAATAGGATTTTCAACTTTAATAATAGACTGGACTCACTAAATGCTTTATTCGAAAAACAAGGCTTTTCTATAACTGGTGCAGAACATGCTATTTTTGACACTAATGGTAAACTTTTGGATGGAATCAAGACGTAATATAAAGTGGTCAGTTACAAAAGAAATTTAATTTTCTAACTCTAAACTACTCTTTACACTGCTGCTAAGTAAGTAATCTCTTTTAAGGAAAAATTGAAGTTAGATGAGCAATGGTTAGAAAGCGACTAAAACAACCTAGACGATACTCTATTCGTGTGTGTTTGATCCTATATATAACTGACAGTTAACTCCACTTATCAATACTGAGGTTCACTTTTTTCCCGAAGTGGGGCGTTACTGCCAGTAATGTCTGATTGGTTCAAAGGTCTTCAGGTCATACCCTTGTGGTATGAACAATCAGTGGGGGGATAAAACAAAACCCCCACTGATTGAAGCAAAAAGATCGCTCTCTATATATTAAAATCATGTCCATTAGAAAAGGAACACCTCTCTTGAGATGCACCTTTTATTGAAATAATTCTTCCTTCAACCTATTGATATCTAGTATCATATTTCCATTACTATCTATTAGAATTAATTGTTTCTTCTTTAATTGGGTGATCGTTCTGCTAACTGTTTCACGACTTGAACCAATCATATTGGCTAAATCTCTATTCGTAAAACGGGTGGTCAATGTCATTGTTTCATTGATATGCTCCATTCCATGTTTTTTTCCAAGGCGAATTAATAGAAGAATAATTTGTTCATAAGTATTACGTAGGATTTTTTCTTCTAAGCGATTCTGTAAATCCACTATCTTATCTCCAAGCACACGGAAAATCTTGATACTTACCTCTGGATTGTTGATTAAAAAATCCTCAAATAAATGGATGGGGATGTAAAATAATACTGCTTCTTCCATTACTTCAGCATGTGCAGGGTAGTTATCATTACGAAAAAAACCTTGGTGAGGAAACATTTCACCTTCACTTAGAATATTGATAATTTGTTCTTTTCCTTGAATATCAGTTCGATAAATTTTTATTTTACCTTGGTGTATAAAATACACATTAGTGAGAAGGTCATCTTGCATAAAGATATGGACTCCCGATCGGTAGGTTCGATTTTTTGCAATATTTATAATCGGATCAATTTCATAGTCTGTTAAACTTTTGAAAAGGGGGAAACGTTGTAATAATTTTTTAACTGATGCTGGATACATAATTATCATCCTTTCAAATATAGTGCTCCATCTCATAATATTATCACGTACAATTTATAATTAGATGTGAAGAATATCATACTTATCAGATTGTAGTGGAGACTTTGGAGGATAACTATTGAGAAAAAATAGATTACAAAGGTAAGAGCTGTGACAAACATATGATTGTTAAAGCAAAAGCCAAACTATCACCCAATCCATGGTACTGCCTCTCGAAAGTAGAGTAAATAATCTAATTTCTGGGGATGTTTTGTAAAGTTTGTCACGGAGTATTTAGATGGAACTCTTTCATATCGTTCCTTAGCTAAAAATATAATATGGGTAGTTCCACACTAATAGGGAGAGCCACCGATAAACCAAAGCCCCGCTGATTGAAGTTTCACATTATAACTTTCTTATTATCGTTTTTTTAGAAGAACATTTAAGTTTTGTCCCAACTCTTTTCTTATTTTCTAGTTGGAAATATTCGTATTACGTCATAATTTAGTTATGTGATAAATATCACTAATTGTTTAGTTTTATTGTATTACAATTTTCCTAGACTTAAGAAGGGTGGGGCAGTAATGTTTAATAGAGATTATAATGAAAATCCGTTTATCGTAATATGGGAGCTAACACGTGCTTGTCAGTTACATTGTTTACACTGTCGTGCAGAAGCACAGTATCATAGACACCCATTAGAATTGAATTTTGAGGAAGGAAAGAAATTAATAGATAATATCTATGAAATGGACAATCCTATGCTTGTATTCACTGGCGGAGATCCATTGGAACGTCTAGATGTTTTTGATATTGCAGAATATGCGATTAAAAAAGGTGTCCGTTTATCCATGACACCATCTGCAACACCAAATGTAACCAAAGAAGCAATGAAAAAGGCGAAAGATATTGGACTTGCTAGATGGGCCTTTAGTATCGATGGCCATTGTAAAGAAGTTCATGACCATTTCCGAGGTACGGAAGGATCCTTTGATTTAACAATAAACGCTATTAACGATTTACATGAACTGGATATGCCTTTACAAATTAATACGGTTATTTCTAAATATAATTATGAACATTTGGATGAAATGGCAAAACTAGTAGAAAATTTGAATTGTGTAATGTGGAGTGTGTTTTTCCTTGTTCCTACTGGGCGAGGGAAAGAGTCAGATATGATTTCACCTGCTGAACATGAGAAGGTATTTAGATGGTTATACAAACTCTCAAAGCGTGTTCCTTTTGATATTAAAACAACAGCTGCCCAGCACTATCGGCGTGTGGTTATACAGCAGAAAATGCGTGAACAAAGAGGTATGAGTGATAAAGAACATATCTTTTACGAAGATGCTATCATCGCAGGAAAAACAGGGCAAATTGATGGATTAGGGCGAGCTCCAAAAGGGGTAAATGATGGAAATGGGTTTGTGTTCATTTCTCACACTGGGGATGTATACCCAAGTGGTCTATTACCTATTCGAGCAGGTAATGTACGACACACTCCAATATCAGAAATTTATAGAGAATCAGAGGTGTTTAAAAATTTAAGGAACCCTGATAAATATAAAGGAAAATGTGGAATCTGCGAATTTCGCCATGTATGTGGTGGTTCCAGATCCAGAGCATACAATGTAACAGGTGATTATATGGAAAGTGAACCTTATTGTGTATATATCCCAAGAGCAATGCGTAAGAAAGGAAAGAATATTATAGAAAAATAGATAGAAGCTGAGCAGATGGATGCTTAGCTTTTTTTGTAGTCTAAGGAAATGAAGGAAATTATAAAATTAGCCCATGCGGATAAAAATGGCGTGTTGAACTTTGTCCAGCTCTAGTGCCCAGAAACGAGGCGCCTTCACGAATCGCCCCACGTTAAGTCATCATCGGCTCGAAGCTCACCGTGATTTCTTTATCTCCGTTGACTCGCACCAGTCGTTCGTTTCTATTCGGGCGCTTACACTTTTGTTCTATGAATAAAATGCAGAAATCAGGGGATAGGAACTGTACGGAGAGGAAGAATTCACAAAAAGGCACTCAAGAGCAAGACTATTGACCAAACAATACACAACACGTTACTGTACTAAATTTGCATTACATTATGAAAAGATGATTTAAATATTAATAAGTTTATGACCATATTTTGACATCTGTCAAAGTGTGACATACTTCACACTATAGTAGAGATTTGAATGTTTTAATAAGTTATAGGCTTCACAAAGTAACTTATTTGGAGGGACAATAATGAAAAAAAAACCATCTCCACTTTGGCAACGAATAAATTATATAAAACCAAAAGAGACTTATTCAAATAATCATAGCCAATTACAAGAAGGGAACCGTGATTGGGAAAATGTATATCGAAAAAGATGGCAGCATGACAAGATAATTCGTTCCACACATGGTGTGAACTGCACGGGATCATGTAGTTGGAATATTTACGTAAAAGATGGGATCGTTACATGGGAAGGCCAGGCCTTAGACTATCCATCGACAGGACCAGATATGCCAGATTTTGAGCCACGCGGATGCCCAAGAGGAGCAAGCTTTTCTTGGTATATTTACAGCCCATTGCGCGTGAAATATCCATATGTCAGGAAGAAATTATTGCTTTTATGGAGAGAAGCTTTAGCTACAAATGACACTCCATTAGAAGCATGGAAAAGTATTGTGGAAGATAAGGAAAAAGCAAAGTCTTATAAACAGGCTAGGGGGAAGGGAGGATTAGTTAGAGCTGATTGGGAAGAAGTAACTAAGCTTATAGCGGCTTCAACACTTTATACAATCGTCAAATATGGTCCTGACCGTAATGTTGGATTTTCACCAATCCCAGCAATGTCAATGCTAAGCTATGCAGCCGGTAGTCGTTTTATGCATTTGCTTGGCGGACAAATGCTCAGCTTCTATGATTGGTATGCAGACTTACCACCAGCATCTCCGCAAATTTGGGGGGATCAAACCGATGTGCCAGAAAGTTCTGATTGGTTTAATTCCAGTTATATTATGACATGGGGTTCCAATGTTCCGATGACACGTACACCAGATGCTCACTTTTTAGTTGAAGCTCGCTATAAAGGGACAAAAGTTGTTTCAGTTAGTCCAGATTATGCAGAATCAACCAAATTTGCAGATGACTGGCTTTCCATTAGACAAGGAACAGATGGCGCGGCAGCAATGGCAATGGGACATGTTATTTTAAACGAATTTTATAATAAAAATAAAACACCTTATTTTGAAAATTATGCAAAACAGTACACAGATTTTCCGTTTTCAGTTCGATTAAAACAAGTAAATGGTAAGTTTATAGCAGACCGATTTCTAAATGCCGAAGATCTTGGCCTAGCATCCGAGAATAATCAATTTAAGCCAGCAATGTATAACCAAGCTACAAATGGTTTTTCCATCCCTCATGGAACAATGGGTTCTCGCTGGGATAAAAAAGGGACTTGGAATTTAAGACTTATTGACGAAAATACCAATGAAAAGATTGAACCTGTTTTAAGCTTCTTTGATATGGAAGACGAAGTAATTCATGTAGACATGCCGTATTTCGATGCAGAGGAGAAAAAAGTACTACCTCGTGCTATACCTGTAAAGAAAGTAGAACTAAACGGAGAAGTAGTATATGTTGCCACTGTTTATGATTTGATGCTTGGTAATTACGGAATTGATCGTGGTCTTGGTGGAGAAGCTGCAAGTTCTTATAACGAGATTGCACCATTTTCACCAGCATGGCAGGAGGAAATAACAGGTGTGGATCGTAATCTAATCATTAAAGTTGCTCGTGAATTTGCACAGAATGCCATTGATACAAAAGGTCGTTCCATGATTATTATGGGGGCCGGAATTAACCACTGGTACCATTCTGATACGATTTATCGTGCAATTATAAATCTTGTACTTATGATCGGCGCACAAGGTGTAAATGGTGGTGGCTGGGCTCACTATGTTGGTCAGGAAAAACTCCGTCCCGTCGAAGGGTGGACTACGATTCAATCCGCCAAAGACTGGGGAGAGCCGGCAAAATTGCAAAATGGTACTTCCTTTTTCTACTTTGCAACAGGTCAATGGCGTTATGAAGAAACACCTATTTCGGAACTTGCTGCTGCAACTATAGACAAAGCTAGATATGATCACCCTGGTGATTACAATGTTTTAGCAGCCCGTTTAGGGTGGTTACCATCATATCCGACGTTTAATAAAAACGGTATTGATTTATATAATGAAGCAGTTGCAAATGGAAATGAAACTACAGAAGAAATCGGAAACTTCGTTGCCAAACAATTAAAAGAGAAGAAATTACAATTTGCAATTGAGGACCCTGATAATTCGGTTAATTTCCCAAGGAATTTGTTTGTTTGGCGCGCGAACCTAATTTCAAGTTCTGGAAAAGGACATGAATATTTCTTAAAACATTTATTAGGTGCATCAAATGGGCTCTTGAACTCTGATGAAGATAGTATTCGACCAAAAGAAATTAAATGGCGAGATGAAGCACCTGAAGGGAAGGTAGATCTATTAATTAATCTAGATTTTCGTATGGCTGGAACAGCTCTATACTCTGATGTTATCCTTCCTGCATCAACATGGTATGAAAAGTATGATTTATCAAGCACGGATATGCATCCATTTGTACATCCGTTTAGTTCAGCTATCACATCACCATGGGAAGCAAAATCTGACTGGGACATTTTCAAAGTTTTAGCAAAAGGCGTTTCCGATATAGCTCAAGAAATCGGTATGGGCACAATCAAGGAAATAGTTGCGACACCAATAAATCATGACACGCCTGGAGAGATGGCACAGCCACTTGGCAAAATTGAAGACTGGTCAAAAGGGGAATGTGAACCAATTCCAGGTAAAACTATGCCACAAATTCATGTTGTCGAACGTGATTTCAAACAAATTTATAATAAAATGACAGCACTTGGTTCAAATATTGCTACTAAAGCATATGGAACCAAAGGTATCAATTGGATGATGAAAGATGAATATGAACAGGCGAAACGAACGTTTGGCACGGTAGATAACGGAAGTATTGCCGATGGATGTCCAGATATCACTAGTGCAAGAGATGCGTGTGATGCAATCTTAATGCTTTCTTCTACGACAAATGGAAAAGTTGCCGTAAAAGCGTGGGAAGCATTAGAAAAGACAACGAACTTAGAGTTAAAGGATTTAGCTACGGAAAGAGAAGAAGAGTTATTTACATTTGATAATATTATCACCCAACCGAAAACAGTTCTTACTTCACCAGCATTTAGTGGCTCAGAAAAAGGTGGAAGAAGATATTCACCATTTACAACCAATGTTGAACGATTGATTCCATTTCGAACAATTACAGGACGCCAATCTTACTTTTTGGATCATGAAATAATTAAGGAATTTGGGGAGTCATTTGCCATATTCAAACCAATTTTAAATCAAAAGCCATTTAGTTCTAAACGCCCAGATGTCGAAGGAAAAGAAATTACATTAAATTACTTAACGCCACATAATAAATGGTCAATTCATAGTATGTACTTTGATTCACAGCCGATGCTGACGTTGTTTCGCGGTGGACCAACAGTCTGGCTTAATAAAGATGATGCTGCTGAGATTGATGTAAAAGATAATGATTGGATTGAATGTTTCAATCGTAATGGCGTAGTTGTAGCAAGAGCGGTTGTTTCACACCGTATTCCTAGAACCATGGCATTTATGCATCATGCACAAGATCGTCATATTCATACACCTGGTACGAAACTAACGAAAAATCGTGGAGGTACGCATAACAGCCCAACAAAAATTCATGTGAAACCAACACATATGATTGGTGGATATGCACAATTAAGTTATGGATTTAATTATTATGGACCTACCGGAAACCAGCGTGACTTAAACGTGGTTATTAGAAAAATGAAGGAGGTTGATTGGCTTGAAGATTAAAGCACAGGTGGGAATGGTGATGAACCTGGATAAATGTATTGGCTGTCATACTTGCAGTGTAACCTGTAAAAATACATGGACAAACCGTCCGGGTGCAGAATATATGTATTTTAATAATGTTGAAACAAAACCTGGTATCGGCTATCCAAAACAATGGGAATCCCAGGAAAAATATAAAGGTGGTTGGGAACTTCAAGATGGGGAGTTACGGTTAAAATCCGGATCGAAAACAAACCGCCTCTTAAATCTATTCTATAATCCTAATCAACCAGAGATGGATGATTACTATGAACCGTGGAACTATGATTATGAGACGTTAACCAATAGCAAAGAAAGAAAACATCAACCGATTGCTAGGGCTAAATCTGCTATAACTGGAGAATTTATGGATTTAGAATGGGGGCCAAACTGGGAAGATGACTTAGCTGGTGGTCATATTACAGGTCTCCGTGATCCGAACGTTATACAAATGGAAGAATCCATCAAAACAGAGTTTGAAGATGTGTTTATGATGTATCTTCCACGTATCTGTGAACATTGTATCAATGCACCCTGTGTTTCCTCTTGCCCATCTGGTGCAATGTATAAACGAGATGAAGATGGTATTGTACTAGTTGATCAAAATGCATGCCGTGCATGGAGATACTGTACTACCTCATGCCCGTATAAAAAAGTCTACTTTAACTGGAAAACGAACAAAGCTGAAAAATGTACCATGTGTTTCCCAAGAATCGAAAACGGGCAGCCAACGATTTGTTCAGAAACCTGTGTGGGACGTATCCGTTATATTGGAATTATGTTATATGATGCTGATCGCGTATTGGAAGCCGCATCGGTAGAAGATGAGAAAGACTTGTATCATGCACAACTTGGTATTTTTCTAGATCCAAATAATCCGGAAGTTATTAAACAGGCAAAAAAAGATGGTATACCAATGGATTGGATTGAAGCTGCTCAAGCATCACCATTGTACAAAATGATTATTGATTGGAAGATTGCTTTACCTTTACATCCAGAATATCGAACCATGCCAATGGTTTGGTATATTCCGCCACTTAGCCCAATCATGAATATGATTGAAGGAAAAGGGAGTAATGCGGAAACAGCAGATATTTTCCCGGCGATTGATGAAATGCGAATTCCTATTGAATATCTTGCAAACTTACTAACTGCTGGGGATACTGGTCATATTCGTAAAGTGCTTAAGAAAATGGCTGTTATGCGAAGCTATATGCGTACAGAGCAAACTGGAAAGGACTTTGATCGTGATATAATTACTGATTTAGGGTTAACCGAAAAAGCGATTAAAGAAATGTACCGATTATTAGCAATTGCGAAATATCAAGATAGGTTTGTTATCCCACACAGTCACAAAGAAGAAGTAGCAGATTTATATGAAGAACAAGGTGCTTGTGGACTTGACTTTACGGGTGGACCAGGAAGCTGTGGAGTACTTTCTTAATAGTTTCAAATGGCGATGTAGTTCTTATACCCCCTGATGATTGTTAGTTTCACAAAGATATGACCAAAAGAACCCTGACCAGCATCTAGTATTTACTGGCAGTTGAATCCTCCTGAGTTTCACTTCGTAGGATTGGAGTGAGGGTCTTACTGTCAGTTACTTACTAAATAAAATTCAATGTACGTGAATATATGGAACAGATTTCCTTGGAATGGAATAAAAGCTGAGACGTCGTGTAGTAGAAATCAACTATATTGCAATATTTATATACAGAGTGTTCGAATTTCAACAAAGCTCTTAAAATGGACCAAACAATAAAGAAATAAAGTTATGAAGTACTACCCCAGCGAAGGAAGGTCTCGGTAAGATTCCGTAATGCACATGGTAAAAAGGAACAAAAGCTATATACGTCCACGTCTTTGAACTGCGCGGTTACTCGTCCAACAGAAAGAGTTGTGGTATTCCTCCCGAAGTCAATATTCTGTTGGCACTGAGCTCACCAGCCGTTCAGAGTCAAGGTAACAATCTTTACAAAAAACGAGTGTTATAAATTAGATAATAGGAAATCGGTTTGGTAGGGTGGTTTTACCAATCTTGATTTCAATAAGAGGAGATACGGATAATGAATCAAAACATTTATCAAATGGTTTCGTTTCTTTTAAATTACCCAAATAAAGAAATGGTAAGTATACTACCAGAGCTCCAATTGGAATTAGAAGAAATAGAAAATCCTGTAATAAAAGAAAATATCCATAGATTCATTAGTTTATCTTTAAACATGTCTTTGGATGATTGGATCAGTCACTATATCGAACATTTTGACTTTGGAAAATTAACAAATTTATATGTAACATATTTAAAATTAGGAGAGCAGAGAGAACGTGGTTTGGAATTACTTAAACTGAAAAAATACTACGAAGCACATGGATTTAATGTTACAGAAAAAGAGTTACCTGATTACTTACCTCTGATTCTTGAGTTTTGCGGAAATGTTCCTGTAGAAACGAGTAATGAATTGTTATCCATGCATGGAAAGGCTATTGGTGAAATCCAAAATAAATTGAGAGAAAGTGGCAATTACTATCTTTTATTATTTGAGGCTCTTTTTCTCCACATGTCTGATAACGGATTAATTCTTACTGCTACAGAATAAAGTTTAGGAGGAAAATAAAATGGAGTTATTATTATGGGGGATATTACCTTACATTGTATTAACCATTTTTATTGGTGGTCATATTTATCGATATCAAAAAGATCAATTTGGCTGGACTACGAAATCGAGTGAATTTCTTGAGAAAAAAAGATTAAGAGTTGGATCTCTTCTTTTTCACTGGGGAATAATATTCGTGTTTGGTGGCCATATTTTTGGATTAATTATACCAATAGGGCTTTATAATGCACTAGGGATTACTGAGCATATGTACCATACTGTTGCTATCATATTAGGATTGCCAGCAGGTATCGCCGCATTTATCGGTATAGTCTTATTAACCTATCGAAGAATAAGCATCAAACGTATGAAGGCTACAACCTCTCCAAGTGACTGGGTCAGCTTGATTTTCATTCTATTGGCAATAATAACTGGATTAATTGCCACTTCATTCAATGTTGATTCACATGGATTTGATTATCGAACAACGATTGCACCTTGGCTTCGCGGCTTGTTTATATTTAATATACAGCCGGAGTTAATGGCCTCTGTACCTATCTGGTTTAAGATTCATATTTACTGTACCTTTGCGTTATATGTTGTTTGGCCATTTACCCGTTTGGTGCATGCGTTTAGTTTTCCAATTCGCTATTTAAGCAGAAATTATGTTATTTATAAGAGAAGGGTTCCTAGAAAGGCAACGGAAGAGAGTGGTTTTTAATAATACTCTATATTCTCTCTTTAGAGATTAAAAAGGAGATTCAGAATGAGTAAATGGTTTTATATGAATCTTGTACTTTTACTGATGGCTATTTGGCAGGTAGTTAAGCCTTTTTCGTTTCCGATCTTTTCATTACCAATTTTATTTGGTCTCATTGGATTTTTGTTATTCCTATTTAATTGGACCAGAAATGCAGTGTTTTCAACCATTCGTAATGTTCCAGAACGGAAAACAAAAATTAAATTGGCTAATCTTTCAAAGAAGGTAATGCCGTATCACCGTTGGATTGGAACTGCTGCACTGGTTTTTATACTATTACATGCAGTATTTGTTCTTCATTGGTATAGTTTCTCTTTTCAAAATATGAAAATGCTAGCAGGATTGTTAGCATTCGTAAATTTAATTTTGATGGTACTTACTGGATGGTGGAGACTTGTCAAACCAACAGGGCGAATGCGTCAGATTCATTTACGATTAGGGATTTCCTTATTTTTTATCATTTCTTTACATTTACTTTTGTAATTTAAATACAGGAATAAAGGGTGTGTATTTCATGTTTAGTAACTTAGAAAGAACGGAGGATCAGCCAAATAAATCCCTTACTTTAATGGAGGAAATTAGAAAACAAATGATTAATGAAAATAACCCTGATATAAAAGAAACTATCGAGGAAATCGAAGCTCGTTTAATCTCTAGTAAAGAGATTTCCTTGAACGAACAATTTCTTATGTTAAGTACAGTGGCAAAGTACTACCATAAAACAAATAATTACGATAAAGCGGGTAAATATAGTCGTCACGCCTTGCAGCTATCCAAAAAGATGTCAGTAGACTTTATGCAAGTGATTATCGAGACCTATTTAGACTATGCAACACTGGAAAGAGAGTATGGACAACGCTCAACTGCTAGAATGGAATTAGCAAAATTAATGGCATTTCTAGATTCCAATGATTATCAGGATGGCTATGCATATGGCGTTATATTCAGCAACTTAGGAAAAATATCTCTTGATGAAGAAAACATGGAAAGTAGTATTACACAGCTTGAAAAAGCATTAACTTATTTTAAACAAGCAGTTCCAATGACACATCCAATTATCTCATCAACTATCCACACCCTTTCTGATGTATATATTCAAGTTGAACATTATCATAAAGCAATCGAACTATATCAAGAATTATTAAAAACCTATGAAACATTACAGGATAAACCCGCTTTAGCAAAAATATGGTTACGGTTAGGTGAAATACATTTTTATATTGATTTAAAAGAAGCCCGAAAAATGATTACAAAATCTATAAAATTAATGGATGAAATGGATGCTATGAACCATTTAGATACTACAAAAGCACTCTTGATGTTAGCTGAAATAGATGAAAATATGGGGAATTTTCCTCGAGCAATTAATTATTATAAAAAGGGTTTAAAGCAGTTAACAAGTTTCTATAAGGAGAATAATTTTTTAGTTGTTTATGTTTATTCCAAGATTGGAACCATCTCTATAAAAGTATTTAAATTAAATCAAGCAAAGAAATACCTAGAAAAGGGATTAGAATTATCCAAGCATTTTCCAAAAATCAGAATGCAATTTCTCTATGCACTAGGGAAATTATATTCTAATGAAAAAGTATATGATAATGCGTTGATCGTGTTTCAGGAATTTTTGCAACGTTTAGAAGAGGATGGACGAAAAAAATCTCTAGCTTATGGCAATACATTACAAGCTATTGCCTTTAATTATTTGGAGCAGGAAATGATAGAAGAGGCATATGACCATTATAAAGAGGCATTATCAATCTATGAACATCTAGAAAATTGCATGGAAGAAAAGGGACTCACTTCTATTCGATTGGCGTATTGCTTTGAAAGTATAAAAAATAAAGATATCATACAAGCAGAGCATTATTACGAAATGGGTTTTAAATTAATTGAAAAGGCACGAAATCAGGTGCTTCTAGAAGAAGCATTTACAGGTATTATTGAATTTTTCAAGAGAAATAAGAATGTGAAAAAGAGAAGAATATATGAAGATAAGTTAGTTAAAATGCAGACTACAAAAGGATAATTCTGAATAACTCTGTTGGTATTTTTTATATTCCTATGATATTCGTAACAGATATCTATATAATATAGAAAGTATATTGTATTTAAGGAAAGTAAAAGGAGAGATGATCCGCATGTCATTATTAACAGATAAATTTGGTCGGCCGATGAAGGATCTTCGCATCTCTGTTATTGATCGTTGTAACTTTAGATGTACGTACTGTATGCCAAAAGAGATCTTTGGAAGAGATTTTGCATTTATGCCAAAAGAACAGCTATTAAGCTTTGAGGAAATCGAGCGATTAGCTAGAAATTTTATAGCTTTAGGTGTCCAAAAAATTAGATTGACTGGAGGTGAACCACTTCTAAGAAGAGATTTGCCTTTATTAATTAAGAAATTAACAGCCATAAAAGGATTAGAAGATATTGGGCTTACAACGAATGGTTCGCTTCTTGCTCTTATGGCTCAAAAATTAAAAGATGCTGGGCTTAAGCGTGTAAATGTTAGCTTGGATGCGTTGAATAGTGAATTATTCAAATCCATTAATGATAGTGGAGTCGGACCAGAACGTGTTTTAATGGGAATCCAAAAGGCTAAAGAAGTTGGGCTTGAAGTAAAAGTGAATATGGTTGTAAAAAAAGAAATGAATGAACAGGAAATTATTCCGATGGCAAAGTATTTTCGGGAACAAGGAATTACGTTACGGTATATTGAATTTATGGATGTCGGACAATCTAATAGCTGGGATTTTAGTAAAGTTATAACAAAAAAGGAAATTTTCGAGAAGCTTTCTAAGCATTTTGAATTAGTGGCCGTTGACCCTGCATATTTAGGAGAAGTTGCTAAACGTTACCGCTATAAAGGATCGGGTAGCGAGGTTGGTTTCATCACTTCCGTATCTGCATCGTTTTGCTCAACTTGTACTAGAGCAAGAATTGCTGCAGACGGGAAAATGTACACCTGTCTATTCGCTTCAAATGGGTTTGATTTTAGAGAGTTATTACGTTCCGATAAAAGCGATGAAGAAATACAATCAGCGATAATGAACATTTGGGGAAATCGTATCGATCGTTATTCGGATGAACGGACTGAAGAATCGACAAAAAACAAGAAAAAAATTGAAATGTCTTATATTGGCGGATAGGGGGAAAAGGTTATGTTTGATAGATATTCTCGTCAAATACTTTTCAAACCAATAGGAGAAAATGGTCAGCAAAATATCGTATTGAAACATGTGTTAATTATTGGCTGTGGTGCACTAGGCTCTGGCAATGCAGAAAACCTAGTACGTGCAGGGATAGGAAAACTAACCCTGATTGATCGTGATTATGTTGAGTTAAGTAATTTACAAAGACAACAATTATATACAGAGAAAAATGTACATGACCAAATTCCAAAGGCACTTGCAGCAAAAACCCGCTTACAAGAAATCAATTCAGAAGTTGAAATTGAGTCTTTTGTCTTAGATGCTACTTCTAATACTCTATATCCAATTATAAAGGATATAGACTTGGTTATTGATGCAACAGATAATTTTGAGACAAGATTTATGTTAAATGATTTAATGCAAAAGCAAGGTATACCATGGATTTTCGGTTCTTGTGTAGGGAGTACTGGAATGAGTTATACGATCTTTCCAGGTAAAACTCCGTGTTTACAATGTTTGCTGGGTACTATACCGGTATCAGGTGCAACTTGTGACTCTGTAGGAATCATCTCACCAGCCGTACAGATGGTTGTTGCACATCAAACTACGGAAGCTTTAAAAATACTAGTAGAAGATACAAAAGCACTTCGTACTAAATTGATAACCTTTGATCTATGGAATAATCATTACCATCTAATAAATGTTAATCGAGCCAAGAAAACAGATTGTCCAACATGCGGGAAAACCCCGAGTTACCCAAATTTAAACGATGAATCTAGTACTAAAACAGAAGTCCTTTGTGGAAGGAATACCGTACAAATCCGAACATCTAAAAAACTAAATTTAGATATATTGGCAAGTCGTCTACAAAAAATTGCCCCAGTAAAACATAATGACTTTTTATTATCAATAGAATATGAATCCTATCGTCTCGTATTCTTCCGTGATGGTCGAACGTTAGTTCATGGTACAGATTCCGTGGAAAAGGCGAAAACAATCTATAATCAATTGGCAGGATGAGGGGATGTTATGGTAGACAGACAAAAACTAACTTAAGCTATTGAAGCCAATTTGAAAAGTAATTCGAGGATCCCTACCACTTGTGATGCTGTTTCATGTTGAAAGTAGTAAAATAATAAATAATTCAAGGGAAAAATCACATGCAATTGAAGCGGAAACTCTATAAAGGGGATACTATTTCTTTCACGAATATATGATTATGAGAAATGAATGGAAGCTGCAGTCATCTTATTAGAAGATAAAGAAGGAACGACAATGGAGGACTTTATGGCATCCTGCTAAAAAGCTTAGAAGGAGTCGAAAGAAACATGGCTGAGTCATTATATGAAATTGTAGAAGAACCGATTCAAGTAGAATCACTTATAAAAAAAGTAGAAAGAAGAGAATCTGGTGCTATTACGACCTTTATTGGTACGGTAAGAGAATGGACTAAAGGGAAAAGAACAATTTATCTACAATACCAAGCGTATATTCCCATGGCTGTGAAAATGCTTGCTAAGATCGGTGATGAAATAGGGGATAAGTGGCCAGATACAATGGTGGCCATTACTCACCGAATCGGACATTTGGACATTTCAGATATTGCCGTGGTTATTGCAGTTTCCTCCCCACATCGTAAAGCAGCCTATGAAGCAAATGAGTATGCAATAGAACGAATTAAACAGATTGTACCTATTTGGAAAAGGGAACATTGGGAACATGGAGAAACATGGATTGGTAATCAATTAGAAACGATTTCCTATCCGAATGGAAAACCAAATGTAGAGGATGTGAAAAATGATTAAGGTCTTGTTGTTTGCACATTTACAAGAAAAACTAGGGAAAGATCAACTGGATATAGAGACAAATCAAATTAAAATTAGCGAGTTAAAACATAAATTGAAAGACCAATATTATTTAAATGAATTAGACGGGGTTATGACTGCAATTAATGAGGAGTATGCTACGGACGAGGATGTCGTAAAATCCGGTGATACAGTAGCATTTATTCCTCCTGTCAGTGGTGGTTGATATTCATCAGATTTATTCAATTTATTGGCTTTAAAATAGTGAAAAAAGAGGAAAGGGCCTTGCCTTATTAGAACAAGTAGATAATGTAAAAGCAGTACTAATCTCTTTTCTTGAAAAAAAGATAATATTTCTTATTCTGCACCGTTTGGAAATAGTGTATTCTTTAAATGGATTTTGTAATCAAATGAAAACTCTGCTAAGGAATTTTGCTGATATCGTAGTTGATAAAAAACAGACATAACATGTTAGATTGATTTAGGATCATTATATTAGTTGGAAAATAGCTCAGGAGGACCGTTAATTGATAGTATAACGGGAAACAATATTTTAATTACTTGGACAGCAGCTATTATCGCTACTATGTTAATAGTTTTTTGTAATATCCAACAGTTACTGGTAATTTTACTTTGAACCAATCAGACATCTACTGGCAGTCGATCCCTAAGCTATTCCAGAGAGCAACTGCTCAGAAAGGAATATTGCACGTCAAATGATGTAATATTTCTTCGCCTATTAGACATGTTCTCTTTTTATTCGATGGAATGTCCTTGGAAAAGGCTCTCAAGGACATTCCATCAAAAAATATATGAAGTTAAGTCTCAGCACGCTATTATGTAATTTTAGGTTACGGCAGCGCCCCTATTAAAAAGGCTTTAAAATCATTAATGCAATAATAATAATAAAAATAATATTTTCAACATGTTCTACATGGAATAATTTCTTGGATAATTGATAGTATTCTTTGGGGATTTTCTCTCCAGTATACGCACTTAATAATTTCTTAATGGGAACAGATCTCGGTTTTAAAAGATACGGTCCAAATGCTAGTGCAATTAAAAATAGGATAAGACTAGTAATATACCATCCTTGTGTAAACCAATAATTATGAAGGAAACCCATCCCTATTCCCGTAAGAAGAAGTAGACTCCCTCCTATCATTGTTAAGATATGTAATAAATTTCGAATCTTAAAAGCATGCCGTAATTCTGTCATATTACTAGGCTTGGAATGAGTAACAACAAACGTCATAACCAAACCTGGTCCCATACCAATAATGGCAGAAAATATATGAATGAATAAGAGAAATTTATATAATGTCATTCACTGTACCTCCTATCTCCTATTTATTTTACACGATTATTGCATCGATAATGGTGATACTTATCACATATAAGCTAAAATATTAAAATCATAGTGTTATTTATAATTGCTACAGTGATTGTAGTCGTCGGAGCATTAATTATTGATGAGTATATTTTTCGATATATATAAAATGTAAAAATTATTAATCATTAGGTGTGAAAATTATAGAATATTAGCAAGTATCTTATGGTAAAATGTAGAAAAAGGGGGATTTATAATGAAAAAAATCATTGCATTATTAACATTATTTATTACCGTTGTAATTATATCAGCTTGCGGTGACGAGGGAGAAAGTGCTGAAAAATTAACAACTGATGATGTTATTAAAGCATTTCAAGATGCAGGTTTAGAAGCTGAGGAGCCTAAAGAAATGACTAAAGATGATTATGGAATGGCTCCAATGAAAGCTGATGAAGGTGTTAGATTCTTCATTCCTTCTTTAGGTGAAGATTCTGGAGGAAGAATTTTAACGTATAGTGATCAGGCTGATTTAGAAGAAATGAAAGAGTATTATGATTCAATGGGTGAAGAAAGTGCGATGTTATTTTCTTGGACAATGAAAAAGGACAATGTATTGGTACAAATTAATGGTGACCTAGAAGAAGATAAATACAATGAATACAAAGAAGCGTTAAACTCTATTGGTAAGTAAAAATGGCATATGCTCTTAGCTTGTAGAGAAACCCCTGTGTTTTCTACAAGCTTTTTTGTGGGCGGACGAACGCTGAATCCCCCTTGTGAAAACCAAACTGTGGGGCCTCGGATCGCCCGTTTTTGCAGAAGGGATGTTTTTCTGGAACAAGCTCTTTCATCGTGACCATTTTTATTTTAACTGGGCGCTCTTTTTTGGATGAAACATCGGTTGACAGCCTGCAGGAAAGACCCTTTTTGTACCAGCCGAAAAATGAAATCGCTTAATGAGGTTTGATATGTATGTCCTTAACAAACAAAATTACAAAGTATCCATAATCATAGCAGTTTAAAGTTGCTAAACATCTAATTTAAGTAATGCAGGTTTCGGGTCTTTCTAAAACTTTGTATTTTGTTTAAAATAGAAGGGATATGTAAAAGTATAACGAATATATAATTTAAGCAATTCGAATTTAAAAATATAAAAGGAAGTATGCTATGGTTAATTGGGAAGAGAGAAGGCAATTGGTGAAGATTGCCAATCTTTATTATGAAGACAACTGGACACAGGAACAAATTGCTAAGAAACTTACTGTTTCTCGGCCAATCATCTCTAAATCTCTTCAAAAAGCAAAAGATTTAGGAATTGTTGAATTTTATATTAATGATGAAACAGTACAGACAGTTAGTCTTGAAAAAAGACTAGAGTCTGAATACAACTTGAAAGATGCTTTGGTTATTCCATCTGTTGATAAAAAGCCCGAATTGACTTTACATTCGGTTGGTCGATCAGCAGCATATTATTTATCAAAGAATATGAAAGACATTCAAAGTCTTGGAATTTCGTGGGGTCAAACATTAACGTCCCTTGTGAAGGAATATCCATATGAATTAAGAGAAAACATGAAAGTCGTTCCTCTTGAAGGTGGTATGGGAAGAAAAAAGGTAGAAATCCATGCTAATCAATTGGCATATGAATTAGCTAAAAAGATGGGAGGAGAATGTTCCTTTTTATATGCTCCAGCAATTGTTGAATCAGAAGAATTAATGAATCGATTACGAAGCATGGAGGATATAAGTGAAATAATCGAGGAAGGAAGAAATGTTGATATGGCGGTAATCAGTATAGGGAATCCATATGAACACTCTACCTTGAAAAGTGTCGGTTATCTCGAGGAAGAAGACGTTAAAGAACTTAAGAAATTAGGGGTAGTAGGTGATATGGGATTTAGGTTTTTTGACCAGGATGGAAAGCCTGTTCATCTGCCACGAGATAAAAGAGTAGTAGGTCTATCATTAGACGATTTAAAACAAATTAAACAAGTAGTAGCGGTTGTTGCTGGAAACTATAAAGCTGATAGTTTGTTAGGTATGTTAAAAGGTAATTATATTGATGTACTAATTACTGATGATGAAACAGCAAAAACAATCATACAAAAATCTGGGTAACAACTCCCTTTACAGAAGAGGGAGGGTTTTAGACTAAAAACCTTGCTATTACTGGGGGTGTAAAGGGTGGTTAAAAAACCTCCCCCAGTGAACCTTAAATACTTATCATAGAACTGAATACTGTTGCTGCTTTTTTGTCTGCTTGATCATCTGAAAGACCATAAGTTTTATAAACTTCTTCAGGAGTATTTCCGAATCGCTTAGCTACTGTTATGACTGATGTTTTTTGATTGAGCAATATCGATGCATGTGTATGCCTTAGACCATGTGGGGTAATACGTTTACGTTTCACCTTTGCTTTTTTGATCATTCTATTTAAAGCGTTATTAAAAGCCATATGACGCCCAGCAGATATAAATAAGTCGCCTCTATAAACTCCTTTTGCCCATCCATCAAATTGCGGAAATCCTGTTTCATTGTTAGCGATGATGGTCAAAAAGCTATATGGACAGTTAATGCAAAGTGGAAAAGGGTTGCAGCAATCGGCAAATCGTTAGGATTTGAATGGGGCGGGGATTGGTCTAGCTTTAAGGATTATCCTCATTTACAAATGACTGGTGGTCTTACTTTATCACAACTACAAGCCGGTAAACGTCCAAACTTACAAGTAAAGTAGACGATACAATTACAGCACCAGATCAAAAAGTAGATTCCGAAACCGTAACAAACTGGATAAAGGTTATTGGTGATTGGAAAGGACAGACACTTAGAAATGGTCAATATGGTAAGCCTGTTAAACAATTACAAACGATGCTAGCTAAAAACAACGGTATTGATGAATATTATGGAGACGAGACAGAAGATGCAGTAGAACGTTATCAATCTTATTATGGGTTGAAACGAGATGGATTGGCTGGTAAAGAGGTTTATGGATCCTTAAAAGGGAATAAATCAAATAGTAAGTCTAAACCTAGCCAAGCTAAAGGGACCGTTCATTTGCCTGCATCTGCAAAAACGTGGAGAACGTACAAGCTTAATGTTAAACCGATCAAAAAAGATAGTGATTGGAGTCTTACCCCTGCTAGGTATGGTGGGTTAACTTATAAAATACTAGATAAACCATATCCAGATGTAGTAACTATTAAGACAGGAAGAGGTAAGCGTAATATTTATGTTGGTTCTGGTACTAGTGCTGTGGTTAAGTAAGTCTAGTGATAGTTAGTAGCAAGTATGCGAGAGTGGGCTATATATAAAGTTATGCTGCCAATGTCTGAAATGGACTATTGGCAGCATTTTTTAGATTATTAAACTTTTATACGATTACATCAGAAAGGTTTGCGGTGATAATTAATTTTCCATCATGAATACTTATAGGAATCTCAGTAACTGTTAAATTTCTTTTGTAAGGACCTTCACCAATTGGTTGTTCTTGCGGAATTGAATATATATGTTGCTCTTTAAATGTTTTTGTAATACTCTTCTTTGCCAACCTTTTGATAAATTCACTATCAATTATTTTATTAACAATCCAGTTGTCAAAAGGAATTGGTAAAGACAAAATTTTGGTTAAATTTCCTAGCACATCTAATATTATGTCATCAACCCTTCCTGGAATAATTCTTTTAATTTCTTCCCAAATTTTATCTTCAATTATCTTTCCTAAATCTTCAGGTACACCAAAAGAATGTATTTTAAATTTATCTTCAATCAATTCTAAATTAATGTTATGCTTACCATCATTTAAATTACTACTAATTCCTACAGCTAAAGAGATATCTGGTCTTATGAATTCTTCTATCCCCATAGTTAAACGAATATCAGGATTATCGCCAAATATTGACACATCAGGAAGGAAAGGTAAGTCAATTGAGCGATGCGGTAAATCAACAGATATAACAATTTCTAACTTTTCAAAAACTAACTTTAAGTGTTCAATTGCTATATTACTAGGCGACTCTAAGGTCACGCTATTTGGGGGAGAAAGTCTCGCCTTAACGTTGGCTAATATTTTAATACCATGTTCTTCAAAAATTGGTATATCTGATTCCTCATGCACAAAATTTTTACTAATAATGGTTATAAAGTTTCCAAGTGATTGTTGAGTTAAACCTATTTCTGCATAGTTCACTTTTAAATCTCCTTTTTATAAGATATCAATTATATTATGTTGTGAAAAATTAATAATATAACCACCAAAAATCACTAACAGAAAACACGTATACACGTTCGTGTTTTGTGATATAATAAGAACAAACGTTCTAAAGGTGGTCTTATCATGAAAGGGTTACTTAATCGTTCTGCGGAGAATAAGCAAAAAATCATTATCTTTTATATAGATAGCAATAACAATGTAACGGAGCGTTATATTCGTGTGCTTGAAGTAAATGATAAGAGTATTTTGGCTTATTGTTACTACCGTAAAAAAGTGAGAACATTTAAGTTAGAAAATATCCTTTCAGCAGGACCAGTACGGAAGAGAGCTATGTAAAAAAAGCCCCTCATAAGAATGAGAGGCTTCATGTAACATGACACCTTAAGGGTATTAAATGACATTATATAGACTAATGGAGATGTTTGCTATCATAATATGTAGCGATTTAGTTTTTATCAACTTATTACTTTTGTTGTATGCACCTTAATTTGATGTACTTCCGACAATCACTTAATTAGCTTAACACTGGCAAACCATTAGTACATTACCGTCCGGGTCACTAATATTGAACCAGTGCCCATCTTCAATCTCGGTCAGTATCTCAATCCCATTTGATTTGACGTATTCATAGGCAACCTTAATATCTGTGGTGTCAAAGTGAAATCTCGGCATTTCATCAGGTTTATACTTTTCAAAAATTTTACTATCAAGTACAAGATTAACGTTTTCTAAAGAAACCACATAGATATGTCCATGTGCAATTTCCCCATCTTCCATAATGCCTAACAAATTGCAATACCAATCTCTTGCTTTTTTAACATCACTTACTGGGATGAAAATAGTGCTAATTCTTTTTCCAATGGGTTTGTCCATAACTTCTCATCTCTCCTTTTTTATATCCATTAAAATATTTCGTGAAAACCCATAAAAATTCCTTCTCAAACGTTTTTTTAATTATCTCAGGAGCAATCTTCAATTATCTGACACTTTTCTTGAATAAACATCATTTAAAAGTTAAAAGTGTATGTACATAAAAATCAACTAGTAAATAATTTTCATTAGAAATATTATTAATATGTGCATAGATTAGAAAAACTGAGCAAAATTCGCTCATTCCTTATCACTAAATGCTCAGATTTACGCTTCCTCTAGTAGCTATTATGGAAT
>NZ_BAAACY010000177.1:0-1172 GCF_039521925.1 Virgibacillus salarius
AGGATGCCAAAGTCATCGCTCAAATCATTAAAGACGGGCGTTTTCATGAACCCACACTACCCGAGGATGTCTATGCCGAATTGAGGGAAGGCATGAAACTACATGACATCATCCAAGAGGACTTGTCTTCCATCAAAGCACAGATGCATAATGCGCTGGATCGCTATTTTCCGGAGTTCCTAGATGTCTTCAAAGACTGGACCGGGAAAGCAGCACTCCACCTACTGGAAAAGGGGTATCTTCCTGATGATATCCGACAGGCTTCGGAAGAAGACTTGATGGCCGAAGTGAAAAACGCTGCCCAACGTGCAGTGGGGATGAAACGTATCCAGGCATTAAAACAGGCAGCCGAAGATAGTATCGGCCTGACGGTCGGTTTAAGCATGGCACGCGAAGAATTCCGTTATCTTATTGACCAATACAAGGCCCTAGAAGAACGACTCGTCGCTCTTGAAGCACAACTCGAAGAACTCGTTCTTCTGGTTCCTGGGGCGGAGCAGATGATAGCCATCAAAGGTGTCAGTACCATGACAGTGGCCGGTTTCTTTGCGGAAGTCGGTGATCTATCGAATTACAGAGATCCACGCCAAATTATCAAATTAGCGGGACTCAATCTGATGATGAATCAATCCGGGAAATTCAAGGGGCAGACAACCATTACGAAACGAGGACGTAAAAGGCTGAGAAAGCTCCTGTATCAGGTGGCACGCCCCCTCTCGTTTCATAATGAAGCTTTCCGAAAGCTTCATGACCATTACCGTCATCGATCCATCAATCCCTTAACTGGGAAGCAATCGTTTATCGCGCTAAGTCGTAAACTTGTGAAAATCTTTTATGTGTTAGGGACACGCAAGTGTACCTTCAGTGAAGAACGCATGATCCGGGATATCCCCGGTGTTTCAGACTTACAGGAAACTGCCTAAACAAAAAAGATCTATTTCGTTTTGAGACCCATTGTTTGAACATTCGAAGCACGGAGAAGCCGGTCGATATTTTCACCGTTAGGGCTTTGACCCGCTTTAGGAGCATTTCCGGCATCCACCATGGTCAGGTTGAACGAAGGAATTTGCGCGCATTGACGCCGAGAGACATGGGAGGGTCCACCGCCATGCGTAACGTGGAGATCCAAGGTGCGATCATACGAACGCAAACCATTTAATGGAAAAAATCCA
>NZ_BAAACY010000178.1:0-592 GCF_039521925.1 Virgibacillus salarius
CGATCCCCTTCAAAGCTTTGGACCAGTGGCCGCTTCCTATCATACGGCAGGTTCAGCACTGGAATCTCTCCAGCAAATTGATGCAGCCAATAGGCTTCTTGATGTTTCACAGTGTCTAACATAAGCTGTCTATTTTGCCAATGAGCAAAATCCTTATATTGAATTCGTAATGGCTCCAGATCATTTCCCTGATACAATTCCATAAATTCTGTCATCAACAGCTGAATGGATACCCCATCACTTATAATATGATGCATATCGACTAATAGATATCGTTTTTTCTTTGTCTCTACGAGCTTCGCTCGGAATAACGGTGCTTCCTGTAACTGAAACGGTCTGACAAAGTTCTGTACTATATCCTCTATCGTTTCGCCCGTCGGGCGATTCGTTTCCATTTCAAAGGCGACATGCGAGGCAATTTTTTGAACAATTTCGCCATTCACCTCTTCAAAGTGCGTCCGTAAAGAATCATGTCTGGCAATTAATTTTTCAAAGGCCTGACAGACTCTTTCAAGGTGAAGTGGCCCTTCCACCTCTAGCACCATTGGCATATTATAAGCAGTCCCTTTTTCAAGTTGTTCTACCATATACA
>NZ_BAAACY010000181.1:0-1153 GCF_039521925.1 Virgibacillus salarius
ACCAAAAGACTGGAGGGACTCCCTATGTCTATTATACGACAAGAGAGCTTATTTGACATCTATGACTTATTGGAAATGGAACCTACCCAACGTTATGAAGCAATCATTTCAGAAATAGATGTGGACGCAATCTTATATCAAGTGAACAAGAAATCAAGGCTTGGAGCACCGGTCAAGCTCAACTATGCCGCAATGATTATCTCATTATGCGTTCGTATAATTGAACGTATTCCAACAATTAAAGACTTGATTAAACGTCTGAAAGACGACCCACTGTTCAAATGGAACTGCGGATTTCTTGTATCTGATGAGACTCCTTCGGAGGCTGCTTATTCTCGATTGATCACTAAACTCAGTGATTCTAATACACTTGAATTAGCACAAGAGACAGTTTTATTTCAAGCGATTGCAGAAGGTTTCATTATCGATGATACCGTTGCAATCGATGCAACTCATTTTGAAGCACGTGATCAAGCTCCAGCTAAAGAAGAAAAAACAAAGACAGAACCGAAAAAACGTGGTCGTAAATCAAAGGCAGAACGAGAACAATGGTTGGAAGAACAAGCTAAAAAGGAAGCAAGCCTTCCACTTTACGAAAAAAAGATTGAAGCTCAGTTACCTGTACCACTAACAGAACTGAGGAACGAAGTTCCTCAAGATCCGAAATGGGGCATAAAGAAAAACAGTGAAGGTAAAAATGTGTTCTGGTATGGCTATAAAGGACATCTAGCAGTTGGCACATCAAGTCAATACATTTTGCAGTCTTTGTTTTCTTCAGGCAGTTTAAATGATGGAAAAGCAGCCATTCCTTTATTGAAGGGCATTCATGAACGTCTATCTCTTTCATCTTTACGTTATCAAACAATGGATGCTGGTTATGATTATGATCCTGTTTATGTCCAAGTAAACCGTATGGGGCAACAATCAGTAATAGCTTACAATAAGCGAAATGAATCTGATCCCATTGGATTCGATAAACACTTTGCACCTACCTGTTTTCGAGAACATTCTTATCGTTATGATAGCTTTGATACCAAATATGAAACCTTGAAATACACACGACCAAAGGAATGTAAGGATTGTCCGCTAGCAACCGAAGGTCTATGTCAAAAGATTTACAAGGTGAAAATAACTACCAACCTTCGAAGATATA
>NZ_BAAACY010000182.1:0-897 GCF_039521925.1 Virgibacillus salarius
CTTCAACGGGTTGACGGATCGGGTCGTGTAATATCTGTGCAGGGTCTTGAACGTCGAGTTACTGGCTACTAATGGCCTAACGGCCAGATATAAAGCTTTTCTCAGCTTTTTCCGCCCTCGTTTTGTTATCCTTGTTTGTCCCTTGAACTTCCCTGAACTATGTTCTCGTAACGACAAACCTGCCATATTGACCAGCTGTTGTGGATGGTCATATTTTTTGAGGTCTCCGACCTCAGAGAGAAAGGTGGCTATGGTGATTGGCCCCAGCCCTTTAATATTCATCATTTCCTGGGCGCCTGGAATGTCTTTCATGAGATCTGTAATTTCCATGTCCAGTTCGGTTAATTGGCTCTGATAGAGCTCGTATTGGTCTAAGAGACTGTGTATTTCTTTTCTTGCGAAACGCAATCCAACTTCAATGCCGACACTCTTCCTTGCCTTCTCAATGAACTGAGTTGCACGCTTGATTCCGACGCCTCGCTTAATTGTCGTTTTCCATTGTGCTAATACTTCCTCCGGAGTCACGCCTCGGAGGTCGGATGGAAACGGAAAGTTACGTAAGCTGAATAAAGCTGTCTTGCCTTCCCAGTCTTTGAATACATCATTAAACTCTGGGAAATATCGCTGAATATGGTTTTGAATGCGTCCTTCAATGATAATCAGCTGTTTGACGAGTTGATCTCGTAATTTGATCCCTTCCCGCAGTTCGGCATAAATGCCATCGAGAAGATTTGGTACGGAGTATCGTCCGTCTTTTATCAGCTGTGCAATGACACGCGCATCCTTGGTGTCATTTTTCGTTGGTGAGTTATCATCGAGTTCTTTGGACTTTTTCACGTGCATAGGGTTTACCAGCACAAAGTTAATATCTTTTGCTTTCAGATAATAAGCAAGGCT
>NZ_BAAACY010000183.1:0-514 GCF_039521925.1 Virgibacillus salarius
GGAATGCTCGATACTTCTTTTATATAGGATGGAATCATATAATCTGGCAAACTATCTTGTAAGTATTCTTTTAAATTACTTTTTTCTAATTTATGGGCGGTCAGATACGCAATAAGATACTTGTCTAGCTGCTCGTTTTCTTTCACTAAAACAACCGCCTCTTTCACTGCGTGGTGACGTAATAGCTTCCGTTCAATCTCCTCAATTTCAATTCGGAATCCACGAATCTTAAGCTGGTGATCAACTCGACCCAAAAATTCGATTGTGCCATCCGGCAACCATCTGGCAATGTCCCCACTCTTATATAGTCTTTCACCACGTACAAATGGATTCTCGATGAACTTTTCCTTGGTAAGAGCTGGTCTATTTAAATATCCTCTGGCAACTCCATCCCCACTAAGCCATAGCTCACCGTAGACTCCGATTGGATTTAACTCACCATGTTTCCCAACAATATACGCGCTGGAATTACTAATTGGTCTACCGATCGGGATACTCGATTCGTAATCCTTTT